>NZ_JBMVQP010000014.1:0-86768 GCF_050522425.1 Myroides sp. C6-3
CTAAAAAAGTATCAAGTTCGTCTCGTTATTTCTAATAGCCAAACACACATATAATGAAAATAAGAAAGGTTTATTTAAGTCTGTTATTGGGTGGATTTTTAGCCACTCAAAGTATAAGTGCTCAAGAGCCTATCAAAACACCCTTGGAGATTGCCGATGGTCACTATAAGCACTACGAATTTGTAGAGGCGGCTAAGGTGTACCAGAAGTTGATCCGCAGTGCTAAGACAGATAATTATATTTATTTACAATTAGACGATTGGATGTTTACGTGGTAGACTTGACAACCCCTTAAGCAGAACCTAAGTTCTTCGACTCACCAATCAATAGACAAAGTAAATTTATCCTCTTAAAAAAGTTTTAGTCCGTTTGTTTAAAAAAACCCTTATTTGGACTGATCCCAAAAAGTTGGACGAAGTTATGCAATCTTTTTAATATAATGAGCTCGGTATTCTACTGGGCTCATTCCATTTAAATTAATTCGTATTCTCTCGTTATTATAATATTTTATATACTGTTTTATCTCTTGGGTTACCCCCATAGAACTTACCTTTATTACTAGGGATCAAGACTTCCAAAAAGGTGTACCATCCACACTTGCCGCTAGGAGTTCTAATCGAATTCTAATCTACTTTTAATATCTTATTAATCCTATTCCAAAGCCTCTATAATATAGGGTTTGTAATTTTGATCTATAAATTATGAGCACCATGTTTAAAAATGTAATAACCTTATCTCTATTCATTTTTTCCACTTGTCTCGTCCTCGCACAAGAGAAACAGCAAGTACTAAAAATGAGTAAACAAGAAATAGAACACGTATTTCTAGAGCAGAATTTAGATTTACTGGCAAAAAAATTAGAAATTTCACAGGCTGAAGCCCAACTTATTCAAGCGCGTTTATGGCCCAATCCATCCTTCGAAATTTCAGAAGTGAATGTTTGGCGAACAACGGATATTGAAGAACAACCTATTATTTTTGGAAACTGGGGAACTTCTCAACAAATATCTTTACACCTTGAGCAAGAAATCGAAACAGCAGGAAAAAGACGCAAGAGAATCGACCTTCATAAATTATCTATTGAAGAGCGAAAAACGGATTTCGAAGTGGTTTTACGCGAATCTAAACTGTCGTTGCGCAATACGTTAACTTCTATTCAAGTATTACAACAACAACGCGATATTTATCAACAACAAATCGCCAATACAGAGCAACTGATTTCTGGTTATAAAAATCAGCTCTCCCAAGGTAATATCAGCCAAAGTGAATATATCCGATTAAAAGCAGCTCAACTTCAATTTAAAAAAGAGGTTGTCGATCTATCCAAAGATTTAGAAGAAGCCTTAAAAGAGTTAAAAAACTTTATCAACATCGGATCAAACACAACTATTGTCCTTACGGATATTCTTGATGTTCCAACGAAAATAGTTAGCGAATTACAAGTGGAAGATTGGATTATTCATGCACAAGAAAACAGACCTGATATTTTACTACATGACAACTTAATTAGTCAAGCTAAAAAACAAGTCGAAATCGAAAAAGCAGAACGCACACCAAATATCACCTTAGGGGTTGACTATGACCGTGGGGGAAATATAATGCGTGACTTTGTGGGCTTTGGGCTTTCTTTTGATCTTCCAATTTTTGATCGCAATAAAGGAAATATCAAAGAAGCTAAAATTGGAGTTCAACTAGCAGAACTAGAATCACAATCCAAGAAAAACGAAATCGCCAACGACATTGTTGAGGCCATGAGAAACTATATACAAGCCAAAAGTTTATATGATCAAATTGAAAGTACTTACGAAAGTGATTTGGACCATTTACTCGAGGCTTACATCAAGAACTTCCAAAAAAAGAATGTAAGTCTGATCGAGTACTTAGACTTTGTTGAAGCCTATCTCGACAATAAAAACATCTTGTTGGAAACAAAAAAAGAATTACACGAACAACTTGAAAATTTACAATTTGCTGTTGGCAAAGATATATAAGGATAAAAACGAAATAAAATGACTTCAAAATATACCCTAAGCTATGCTGTATTAGCCTTGCTAACCTTAGCATCATGTAAACAAGAAACGCAAACAAAAGAAAAAGAAAACTATTGTATTCCCGAAGAAATTGGCCAAGGATTAAATTTTGCCAAAGTAACAAAACGTCCCATTCAACGAACCATCAATTTAAGTGGTACAGTAGAGTACAACCAAGATAAAACGGTTCCTTTTTATAGCCTAGTAGAAGGGGTTGTACTCCGTGCTACATTCTCTTTAGGTGATTTTGTCAAGAAAGGACAACTACTAGCAGAAATCAGAAGTACCGATCTCAATGAATTCAAAACAGAATTACGTGCAGCCGAAGCGGAATTAAAAGTAGCTAAACGCGAATTAGAATCGGTTTCTTCCATGTACAACGATGGACTTTCGTCTCAAAAAGAACTTCTTGAAGCGGAAGAAGAGGTACAAGTTTTAGAGAGTAAATTACACGCTGCAAAGAGTAATCTCGCTATGTTTAACGGACAAAATGAAGCGGGAATTTATCAAATTCTTGCGCCACAAGATGGTTATATTGTGACCAAAAATATCGTTACAGGGATGACGTTAACGGATACAGATGAACCGTTATTTACCATTGCCAATTTAAACGATGTTTGGATTATGGCCAATGTTTATGCTACATCCATGCGTTATGTCAACCTCAACGCGGAAGTACAGGTGAGTACGCTTGCTTATCCAGATGAGCGATTTGAGGGAAAAATATCTAATATTTCACAAGTTTTTGACGCAGAGGAACGCGTATTAAAAGCGCGTATTGTCATGGGTAATCACGACATGAAACTACGCCCAGGCATGTCGGCAGAAATTCATTTGCTTGTCGATGACAACCAAGGCGAAGCCCTTGCGGTGCCAAACAACGCTATTATTTTTGACAACAATCAAAACTATGTGGTAACCTATCAAGATGCTTGTCATCAACAAATCAAACCTATTATCCCCCTTACAAAAAACAAGGAATTCACCTATATTTCAAGCGGTGTTCAAGAAGGAGAAACTGTAATTACCACCAATGAATTATTAATTTACGAACAATTAAACAATCATCTATAACCCCTAAAGAAGAGTAGAAAATGCAAAAATTTGTCAAAAAAATTGTAGCTTTTTCCCTAAAAAATACGTTCATCGTGCTCTTTGGCGTGTTGTTATTGTTATTTGGTGGAATTTACAGCTATATCCATACGCCTATTGAGGCTTTTCCTGATGTTACCAATACGCGAGCCCGTATCATTACCCAATGGCCTGGACGAAGTGCTGAGGAAATAGAAAAATTTATCACTTTACCCATTTCCAAAGAAATGAATACGATTCCGAATAAAGCGGAAGTTCGTTCTATCTCTCTCTTTGGTCTGTCTGTAGTAACCGTAATCTTCAACGATGAGATTGACGATTTTTACGCCCAACAGTATGCGTCAAATCGCATGGGAAATGTCAATCTACCCGATGGCGCTGATTTCGAAATTGAGCCGCCTTCAGGCGCTACTGGTGAAATCTTCCGTTACATTATCGAAAGTGATTTACCCATAAAAGAAGTAACAGCGATCCAAGATTGGGTTGTTGAACGTGAATTGCTATCTGTACCAGGTGTTGCGGATGTTGTGAGCTTTGGAGGTGAAGAAAAAATATTCGAAATCCAAATCAACCCTACAGAACTGGTCAACTACGGTTTATCGCCTTTGGATGTTTACGAAGCGGTTGAGAAAAGCAACATCAACGTGGGTGGAGATGTAATTCAACGCGGGGATCAAGCCTATGTTGTTCGCGGTGTTGGATTACTAGACAACCTCGAAGATATTGAAAATATTCTAATCGAAGTAAAAGGCAATACGCCTATCTTAGTCAAACACGTTGCTAACGTTGAAATTAACGCCAAACCTCGATTAGGTCAGGTAAGTTACCAAGATAAAGATGATGTTGTACAGGGAATCGTGGTCATGTTACGCGGGGAAAATCCTAGTGAGGTGATCAGCAAATTGAAAACGAAAATCGCAGATCTCAACGATCGTATTTTACCTAAAAATGTAAAAATAGTTCCGATTATTGATCGTACTGATTTGGTGAACACTACCGTGCATACCGTAACCAAAAACTTAATCGAAGGGGTCTTATTAGTATCCGTTATTGTTTTTATCTTTTTATACAATTGGCGAACGACTTTTATTGTTGCAACCGTAATTCCGCTGTCTTTCTTATTTGCTATCATTATGCTTAAGATTCAAGGCTTACCTGCAAACTTAATCTCCATGGGGGCCTTAGATTTTGGTTTACTGCTAGAAGGAACATTGGTTATTGTAGAACACGTCTTTGTTGGACTAGAGAAAAAAGCGCAAGTTGTTGGTATGAAGCGCTTCAACAAGATGTCCAAATTAGGTACGATCCGAAAAAGCGCGAGTAGCGTTGCTGGTTATATTTTCTTCGCTTTATTGATTTTGATCGTAGCCTTAATGCCTATTTTCTCTTTTGAAAAAGTAGAAGGAAAAATGTTCTCTCCGTTAGCCTTTACACTAGGTTATGCTTTGCTAGGCTCACTAATCCTCAGCTTAACCTATGTACCTGCGATGTGTAAGCTCTTATTGACCAAAAACATAGAAGAAAAAGAAAACGCAATCTCTAGATTTTTTAAAATAAAGATCTACAGCATGTTCAATTGGAGTTTTTATCACAAAAAACTAACTTTTGGTCTTTTTGGTTTGATCTTAGTAATCTGTGGCGTGAAATTTCATTACTATGGATCTGAATTCCTACCAAAATTAAACGAAGGGGCAATCTATATTCGCGCTACTTTACCTAGCAGCATCAACTTAGATGAGTCTGTGCGTTTAGCAAAAGAGATGAAGGGAATTCTACGCGAGTTTGACGAGGTGAAATTTGTCTTAACACAAACGGGTCGCCCCAATGATGGAACGGATCCAACGGGATTCTTTAATATTGAATTTCACACTGAACTCAAACCGGAAAATGAATGGAAACGCTCCGTATCTAAGGATCAATTACTCGAAGAAATGCGCGTTTCCCTAGAGAAATATCCAGGAATAAACTTTGGTTTTAGTCAACCTATTCAAGATAACGTCGAGGAATATGTAGCAGGAGTTAAAAGCGCTCTAGTTATTAAAATCTTTGGTGATAATCTATTTGATTTAGAGCAATACGCGACTCAAGTTGCACAAAGTATCAAGGATGTTCCGGGAATTACAGATTTAAATATATTTAAGAATATTGGGCTTCCTGAATTGCGCATTTCCTTGAGTGATACAAAAATGGCTAAATACGCCGTTACTACCGCCGATGCGCAAGCTGTCATTGCGATGACTATTGGCGGACAAGCAGCAACGACCTTTTACGAGAACGAACGCATGTTTGATGTCGTCCTGCGTTTCGACAAAGACTACCGCGATTCTGCTGAAAAAATTGGAGAAATTTTAATTCCCAGTTTAGATGGCAAACAGGTACCTTTAAAAGAAATAGCAACGATTGATTACCACACCGGACCTGCTTTCATCTATCGAGAAGGAAACAGCCGTTACATCGGGATTGGTTTTAGTATCGAAGGACGTGATTTAGGTAGTACTATAGCCGAAGCAAGAGCAAAAGTGGATAAAGAAGTTCAGCTTCCCGCCATCAATAAAATGGAATGGGCAGGTGAATTTGAAAGTAAAGAAAGAGCAGCAAAACAGCTAATACTCGTTGTTCCTGTTTCTCTAGTACTCATCCTAATTCTACTGTACTTCAACTTCGGCAACGTCAAAGATACCGCAATTGCTTCCCTTACCTTGCCCTTTGCTTTTATCGGTGGATTTATCTCCCTTTGGGTCACAGGTACAACGTTTGGAATTTCCGCAGGAATTGGCTTTATTATCTTGTTTGGGGTATCTACCATTGATGGAATTGTCCTCATTGGGGTCATGAAAGAAAACCTCAAAAAGCGCATGTCTTTAGAAGAAGCTATCCGCGATGGTGTTAAAAGTCGTATTAGACCTGTAATTATGATTGCCCTAATGGGGTCTATGGGACTCTTACCTGCAGCTTTGTCAAACGGAATGGGATCCGAAATTCAAAAACCCTTAGCGATTATGATTGTAGGGGGATTACTGATCGGGATGATCTTAGCTTTTACTATTTTACCTCAAGTTTTTTATTGGGCTTATAAAGGGAAAATGGGAGAGGAAAGAAGAGAGGAGTAAATGTTCTAAATGAGAAGACGAGCTTTAAAACAATAATTTATAGCATATTAAATAAACTTAAAAAGGGGGAATTGCAAAGCAATTCCCCCTTTTTTTGGCACTATTAGTAAAGTGATACGTTCAAAAAATGATTTAGAGGATGCGACCTCTCCTACGTCGAGGTGACATACGAACCGAAGACTTGACTGGAAAAATATTGTTACTCTCCCCAACTTTTGCACCTAATCCTATATCTCACTTATTCTATATTGGTTTTGGTGTTCGATGAATCTACGCTTCGCTCCGATTTCCTCTTTCCAATTAATTCGTAAACAATAACTCACGGTATTTTGTCAACGTCCACAACTCGTTGTCTACCATCATTTCTAATTTATCACTGTGGTAACGGATAATATCGAAATACGGTTTTACGATATGGCAATACATGGTTGCCTGTTCTTCTACATCCTCAATCGCATTGGCTATTTTACGTTGATCTACCATTTCCGCCACTTTCGTATTGACTTGTGCAATGTGGTAAGAAATTTTCTTTAAAATGCGCAATTGTTCTTCTGCATACTCTTTATACTCTGCTTCTCCGAAAATTTCTTTCAATCCTTTTACGTTTTCAATCACCAAGTTTTGGTACTTAATTGCCGTAGGGATCACGTGATTCTTAGCAATATCTCCTAAAACACGTCCTTCAATTTGGATGCGTTTCACGTACTCTTCCAATTCGATTTCATAACGAGCCTCCACCTCTATTTTTGTCATAACCTGCATTTCTTCAAATACAGCAATTGACTTAGGGTAAACTTTTGCTTTTAAGGCTTCTGGTGTTGTTTTGTGGTTACTCAATCCACGTCTTGCCGCTTCTTCTTCCCACTCTTTGCTGTATCCATCTCCTTCAAACAAAATACGCTCACTTTGCTTGATATACTCACGCAATACATTAAATATAGCCTCGTCTTTTTTCAATCCATCTTGGTCTACCAAACGATCTACTTCTAACTTAAACTCTTTCAACTGTTTGGCTACAATAGTATTTAAAACAGTCATCGGACCTGCACAATTTGCTGTTGATCCAACCGCTCTAAATTCCCATTTATTCCCTGTAAAGGCAAATGGAGATGTTCTGTTTCGGTCCGTATTATCTAATAATACATCTGGAATTTTACCAACTACATTGAGTTTTAAATCCGTTTTCTCTTCTGGCGATAATTTACCATCTGTTACTTCTTTCAACTCTTCTAACACTTTCGTTAATTGTTGTCCGATAAATACAGAGACAATCGCAGGTGGTGCTTCATTTGCCCCTAAACGGTGATCATTACTCGCAGAAGCAATGGCTGAACGCAACAACTCCTCATTGTCATTTACGGCCTTGATTGTATTAATAAAGAAAGTCAAGAACTGTAAATTGCTCTTTGGTGTTTTACTCGGACTCAATAAGTTAACCCCTGTATCCGTAGCTAAAGACCAGTTGTTGTGCTTTCCTGATCCATTGACTCCTTTGAATGGTTTTTCGTGGAATAGCACTTTAAAGTGATGCTTCTCCGCCACTTTCTTCATCACATCCATCAACAACGAGTTGTGATCTACTGCTAAGTTAATTTCCTCAAAAATAGGAGCTAACTCAAACTGATTCGGTGCAACTTCATTGTGTCTTGTTTTTACGGGAATTCCCAACAAAATACAGTGATTTTCCAAATCGTGCATATAGTTTAATACACGGGTAGGAATAGATCCAAAATAGTGATCATCCAGTTGTTGTCCTTTGGCTGCTGTATGTCCTAATAAAGTTCTACCAGTTGTTAGAATATCAGGTCTTGATGCAGCTAAAGCAGCATCAACAAGAAAGTATTCTTGTTCCCATCCTAATGTTGGTGTAACTTTTTTTACGTTTTTATCAAAATAACGCGCTACTTCCGTTGCCGCGTCGTCAATAGCGTTGATTGCTTTTAAAAGTGGGGTCTTGTTGTCTAAGGCTTCTCCAGTATACGAAATAAATACAGTCGGAATACACAAGGTTGATCCGAATATAAATGCTGGAGACGTTGGATCCCAAGCGGTATATCCTCTTGCTTCAAATGTATTGCGAATTCCACCATTTGGAAAACTAGACGCATCGGGTTCTTGTTGTACTAATTGTCCGCCATTAAACTGTTCTACTGGATCGCCATCAAATTGCGTTTCAAAAAAAGCATCGTGCTTTTCTGCTGTTGTTCCTGTTAAAGGTTGGAACCAGTGTGTATAGTGTGTCACTCCTTTTGAAAGTGCCCACTCCTTCATCCCTAATGCGATGTAATCAGCTAATCGACGATCAATCTTAATGCCCAACTGTGCATTCTTTACCGCCTGATAGGCTTCGGGTGTCAAAAATTGGCGCATCGACTTGTCATTAAAGACATGATCACCAAATATTAATGATTTTCTACCCAGTTCTTCTACCTTCACAGCACTTCTTGAGGCTGCTTTTTCAATTGCTCGAAAACGAAATGTTGACATAAATACACTTTTTAACGGGACACCCCCTGTTTTTATGATGCAAAAATAACAAAAAACACAAAAACAAAAGACACACCCCCTGTTTTTTTATACTATTTTTTTTTATTTCATACTTTACACTTGAATACTCTAGTCGAAAAAGAGACTTTTACCAACGAACAAAAAAGCAAATCATCATTCGCTATTGATCACGGATAACAAAAAAAAATGGACGAATCTTCATTCGTCCATTTTTCTTAATACATTTTTTTCACCGGAGCTTTAGTCAAATTATACTTTAAAAGTAATTCATCATAACTCAGCGGTTGTAAATCTTCTGCTATAGCGGTTGCATTACTTCTTTGTATAGGATCTTTCCCTTCAATATAAACTACTCTGAAAATCATATCAGTCACATAGCCTGGATCTTTTTTACTTCCATTAAACAGTCCTAAAGGAGCAGTAGCACGAGCTGTAATTTTGAAATCATCTAATCCATAATTATAGACATACTCTAACTCTTCGTCTTTTTGTGCTGCACTATCTTCAACAAAGAAACGAATTGGCAGAGGCGCCCAAATTGGATCCCCATTTTTATCCGTCTCTTCCATTACATAAATCGCAACCATATCCCCTAAGTAAACAGGAATAGAGTGTCTTACCACTTGAGTCGCAATATTGGCATTTAAGTTCTGATTAAAACTTAATCGATACTCAAAAACGTTGGAAAACTCCCCATCCCCTTTGGGCCCACGAGGTCCTTCACAACTTGCTGCAAATAAACTTCCTATCACTACAGCACATAATAACATTAATTTTTTCATAACATTTCTTGTTTATCTTTTTCAAATGTATTGTTTAATTCAAACGCGGAATTACTTGTTAAGACATTTTTAGCATTTTTATCCCGCTTGTAACAAAATGCTCTTTTAGTACTTCTAAAACTAAGATTCTTTTGGCAAAGAAAAAAACAAATGAATAAAAAACACCTTTAATTCCTTCAAATCTTTCGTTCAACATTAAAATTCATTATAAATAGTATGAAATCGAAAAAAAGGATTTTACTGCCCGTACTCTAGCTGAGATATTCCAGTTCGCCAACTAAAATCTCATCTGTCATTTTTATTTTATTTCAATTGAAAATATAATGTATTTATCTATTTTTGGTTTACTAAACAACCTTACTATGCACAATCTCTACACGTTCCGTTATCGGATTTTATTTTTTATTGTATTACTTTCCTTCCCTCTTTCTGCCCAAGAAGGACAGCTTCAGCAAAGAAAAATTGACTCGCTTACGACCTTGCTACAACAGCGTTCTGTTTCCGATACCTTAACGGTAAATCGCATGAACAAATTGGCGAATATCTTATCACAAGAAAGACAATTGGAGCTTGCAACAAGCTATGCAAAAAAAGCCCTAACAATGGCAGAAAAACTGAACTTTCCGCAGGGAGAAGCGAATGCTTACAATACCATTGGAGTGGTTCACATCCACAAAGGAGAGTATCCGTCAGCCCTAAAAAATCTCTTTGTTGCTTTAGAAAAATGGGAGAAACTAGGAGAAAAAAAAGAAATTGCCCTTACTCACATCCAGATTGGCAATACTTATGATTATGAAGGGGATTATCCCACAACGTTAACGCATTTTTTCTCTGCCTTAAAACTATATGAAGAAATCAAATTTAAAAAGGGAATAGCAATGGCCTACAGCGCTATAGGGTTTACTTATTTCCATCAAGAGCAATATGCGGAAGCCTTAACAAACCACGTCAATGCCTTACAAATACGAAAAGAAATTGGAGATAAACAAGGTATTTCGCAATCGTACAATAATATTGGGACTATCTATGACTATCAAGGACAATTGCCTGAAGCATTAGAACACTATTACACTTCCTTAAAAATAAAAGAGGAAATTGGAGACAAATACGGAATGGCAGGTACCTATCTTAATATTGGAGCCATTAATCTCTCATTACATAAGTACCAAGAAGCATTAGAAAATACTTCTATAGCCTTAAAAATGATGGAAGAATTTGGAGATAGATGGGGCGCTGCACAAGCTTACTCCATTATCGGACTTGCAGAACTTAAATTAAATCGACCAACTGCGAGCAAAAAAAATCACGAAAAAGCCTTACTTATTGCTAACGAAACTGGTTCAAAAGGTCTTTTTAGAGATATTTATTACAACATTACACAAGCTGATAGTACCTTAGGAAATTACCGAGATGCTTATGAAAACTACAAGCAATACATTTCCTATCGCGATAGCCTCATCAACGAAGAGAATGAAAAGGAAAGCTTAGCGATATCCATGGGCTATGAATACGATAAAAAAGCTGCTGTTATCCAAGCAGAACTCGAAACAAAAAATTTACAGCGCAATGTTGCCTATGCTGGTTTTGGGGTTATGGTACTTTTAACCGTTTTAACGATTTACCTTTTTAAGATGAGAGGAAAAAGATTGAGAATTGAAAAAGAAAACCTAGAATTGCAACGCAGGGAAGTGGAAACGATTAAGGAAAACGAACGATTCAAAACCCGATTTTTAACCAATATTTCCCATGAATTCAGAACGCCACTTACCTTAATCAATGGACATGTAGAAGTATTGAAAGAACAGGGACGTCCGGAAGATTTTTTGCATTTTAGTGAAATCGAACAAAACGGTAAACGACTACTTACCTTAATCAATCAGTTATTGGATCTCTCCAAAATGGAAAGTGGGCAATACAAATTGAAATACAAAAAAGGAAATGTGATAAACGAAGTTAGTATGCTTGTACAATCGTTCCACTCTTATGCGGAGCAGCATACTATTTCACTCCTCCTAGAGCAAACTGAAAAGGCTAAAAAAGCAACAGCCTATCCCTTTGTCTATTCGTCAGAAGCTTTGGCGATGATTATAACCAATTTACTTTCTAATGCCATTAAATACACCCCTTCGGGAGGAAATATCACAGTTACTATTGATTGTGCAGAAGACCGAGTAACAGTAAGTATTGCGGATTCAGGTCAAGGTATTGCAGCTGAACACCTCCCTAAAATTTTTAATCGTTTTTATCAAGTGGATGAACCTGGTCAACGTACGTATATGGGGTCAGGCATCGGATTGGCTTTAGTGAAGGAGTTGGTTCTCCTCCATGGAGGAGAGATTTCTGTTGAATCTCCTATGGAAGGAGGGTGTATTTTTACCTTTTCAATCCAAAGTAAAACAGAAGAAATCGAACCTACTGAAATTGTCGAGCCGCACACCATTCTTTTAGCAAAAGAAAAAGAAGAAACAGACGAAGAGCAGCAAAACACAACACTCCCTCTACTTCTCATTATAGAGGATCAACCGGAGCTGCGTGCGTTTATTGTGCGTAATTTAGGTAAAGAATACCGCTATGAAGAAGCTTCAAATGGGAAAGAAGGAATAGCTCAAGCTAAAAAATTACTTCCTGACTTGATTATCAGTGACGTGATGATGCCAGATGTGGATGGACTTGAATTGTGTGAAACCCTCAAAAATGATGTAGCTACCTCTCATATTCCCATTATATTGCTCACGGCAAAAGCAGAACAAAAAGATAAATTAACCGGATTGGAAACAGGAGCAGATGATTACCTGACCAAACCATTTTCACTCCAAGAGCTCAAACTCCGCGTAAAAAACATTTTGTCTTTTAAAGAATTACTGCGTGCAAAATTTAAAGGGAATACCCTTCCCTCGGCAAAAGAAACACCAGAATTGAGTAGTCGAGATCGAAAATTCTTAGACGATGTCACCGCACTTGTGGAACCAAATATTTCCAATGTGCAATTTGGGGTAACACTATTGGCAGAAGGTGTATTTTTATCCGTCAGTCAGCTTAATCGAAAACTTAAAACTATCACCGGTAAAACTCCAGCAGACTTTATTCGAACTATTCGCTTAGAAAAGGCCATCGAATTACTTAAAAACGGTGAAAGTGTTGCAGACGTTGCTTGGGCTGTTGGTTTTGAAGATTCCGTGTACTTTAGTAAAGTATTTAAAAAACAATATGGTTTCCCTCCTTCGTCAACCCGAAAATAAAACTACGTAGTTCATCCAATAAGCAGTTCAATATCAAACCTGTTAGGTCCGTTTACCTAACAGGTTTTTTAATTTTACAAAACCCTAACAAACAACACATTATAAAAATAGAATTAAAAAAAAGCTAAAAAAACACCTAGTTTTTGCGCTATTTTTACCAATACAATCCTAGTACACACTTGTACATTTGTAAAGAAGGTTCAAACAAAATCGTTTGTTCCCATTCGATTTTATTTAACAGATTTAAAGCATTAAAGAAACAAAGAAACGAAGCTTGTATTTCCGATCAAAAATAGTACATCGGCTATAGACAACTAATTTCCTCTTGTCTTTTTGCGCCTTTACAAACATTACATTTTTACTATGAAATCAAAAAACGCCCCTTCACTTTTAGGTCAAAAATGGGATTTCTGGTTAAATCATCCGCATTCAAAAAATCCTGAAAAGAAAAGTAAAAGCAAAAACAGCTATTATTTCATCTTTAACTGTGAGTTGAACGACTTAGAATACACAAGCAACAGTATTCTAGATGTTCTAGGCTATACCGCAACCGAATTTGATATGTACCATTTTTTTTCCTCCATTCATCCTGATGATTTAGAGTATTGCAACACCTGCGAAAACAATTCTCTACAGTTGAGGGATCGTATGACTAACGAAGAGCTTTTCAAATTTTCAATTTCCTATAGTTTTCGAATCAAAACAAAAGCAGGGAAATACATCACCATCAAGCAACAATATCAAACAATAGAGTCAGATGAATACGGTAGAATGTTTAAAAACTTTGTGCGCCATGAGAAAATAGAAGACTATGAAGTTCGACCAACCTCTGATTTTCAAATCATTGACAAGTTCAACAACAAACGCCTCAACTTGGATGCTAAATTTAACTTGACCAAACGAGAAATAGAAGTTTTAGGGTTAATCCATGAGGGATACCAAAGTAAAGAAATTGCTACTATATTAAACATCAGTTATCATACAGCGCAAACACATCGCAAAAACATTTTGAGCAAAACAGCATCATCTTCTCTTATTGAAGTATTTAAAAAAACAGGTAGATAACCAAGTCCCCTGGGGATAAAACCAACAGAAAGTCTCATTTCTGTTGGTTTTTCACCCCCAAGTTTGCATAAAATCTACTCCTACCTTCTCAAATCGATGAAACAATGTTCGACAGGACTTAGAAAAAAGTACCGAAATACGATCCCTTCCTTTATGCCTTTATCCCTATAGCAAAAAAACAAATGCACAAAAAACGGCATTTCTCACTTCAATCCTGTACATTTATATTGTATTTTAAAATTGATTATTTACCATGAAAAAGATTGTGTGCATTTGTTTACTCTTCTTGAATTTCGTCTCCTTTGCTCAACATTTACACCCCATTGCAAACTTAGAGGAAATCGAACACAGCTTGTACTTAGCAGAAGATATTCACAAGCCCTATTCCAAGGATTCGCTTTTTCTCTTAACGCAGTATGAAAATATTTACCGCTCCCCCGAAATGGGACTAACCAATAAATGGGGACTGTATTATAATAAGGAGTCTCGTGTTTCAGAAATCGTTATTCGCGGTTCAGTGAACAAAGGGATCAGTTGGCTCGCGAATTATTATGCTGCTATGGTTCCTGCCCAGGGTACTCTTTTTTTAACGCCTGATCAACCTGTTTCCTATCGTTTTTCGGACGATGACAAGGCGAGTGTACACGCAGGTTGGACAATTGCTTCCGTTTATTTACTCCAAGATATCAAACCTAAAATAGACAGTTTATACCGAACAAACAACAAAGAAATCCTCATTTCAGGACATAGTCAAGGAGGGGTAATTGCCTATTTAATTACGGCTCAGCTCAAACAATGGCAAAAAGAAGAAATTCTACCACGAGATATTCAATTCAAAACTTACACACTTGCAGCTCCAAAACCGGGGAATATTTACTTCGCTTATCAGTATGAAAAAACAATGACTCAATGGAGTTATTCTGTTGTCAATACTCAAGATTGGGTCCCTGAAGTACCACCAACCACCCAACGCATACAAGACTTTAATCCCATTAGTCCGTTTAGCAAAGAAAACATAGACACAGCGATTAAGAAAATTAGCTGGCCTAAACGTTGGTTTGCGCGTGGCTTGTACAATCGCGTAAACAACCCAACTAAAAAGAGCGTCAAGCGCTACGCCAAATTACTCGGACCGTTTTTATTTAAACAAATCAACAAAACACTTCCTGATCTACAAGAACCTACCTATCGCCAAGAAAGCAACTATAGCCGTTGTGGCAATCCCATCATCTTAGATGGACTAACAAATCAAGCCTACCTAGAACAATTCAATAAACCAGAGCATATTATGTCGCATCACTTGCCAAATGCCTATTTGTTCTTGTTGAAGAAGTAACGGTCAGTTTTGCGTTTCCCTTGTTTAAAAGCGGTCTCTTCATTCCGCTTCCTTTGTTGTATCTAAAACGCAACCAAAAAGAGCATCACTTCTTGGCTAAAAAAACTTTTTCACTTCCCTAACCCCTATGATTTTCACATTTTTAATCCTAAAAATAAAAAAAAAATTAATTTAAAATTACCTCAAGTTCAACCAAAATAATCTATTTTTAAAGCTAAAATAAAATAACTTTTCTTTTTTAAAAATATAAAAAACAAAGATTACCCTATAAATTTAACAGGACAGAACTATCATATCATCACCTTTCGATTTGGATTTTTACAAAATTCTGATTAAACTAGCATTAAAATTGCATTAAAATTAGATTAATAATTTACATGCATTTTTTAACAAACAACCAAACAAACAACACTAGCTAACTTTATGAAACTTGAATTATTTGAAGAAGTACAAAGTACACTTCAACACTTTGTTCGGCATTTTGCCAAAATTTTTCCGCATGAAAATCTAAACTCACTTGCTTTTCAACATTATCATTTCAATAATTTTAAAGCAATGACCTCAACTCTTTTTGAAGCTTTACTGCATATTAACTATGCACAACTTCAAAAAAGCGAAGACAAGATAACCTACAATACGCCGTTTTCGATCACGTTAAATGATTCGTACGAATTAATACGGGACATTGAGTTTTCTAAAATAAATGCGGAAAAGCAAACCAAAATACTTGCTGCGGTTCGACAAGAAATAAAAGATAAATACGATCATCAACCGGCGAATACCTATACAAGTATAACCTTTAACTGTTTAGATCGGACCAAACAAATGTGCGCCTTAGTAGGAACTATTCACATTTCAGAAAACAAAGAATTTACGGTAAACCTCTTCTATCTGAAAATAGAAACCCACTTGGAAGATTTACTCTTGGATTTTAACTTTTACCTCAAAGACAAAAACAAACATCAAACTATTTATAACAACTTAGTAGAAACAGAAACTGCCGATGATATAAAACTACTTTCTCTCTTACAAAACTACAATTTATCTCTAGAAGAATTCAACGACAATATCTTGTATTTTTATGGAGATACCTTATCAAATTATCAAAGAAAAGAACGTTTCTTAAAATCACTCGAACTGCTTCTATTTTCACAAAGCTCTATAGAAGAAATCAAAAAGAGTTGTGAAAAAACGCGATCACCTTATAGCTTAACTCATTTTTTTAGCAGTACAAGAAATGCTAAAACTAATGCAGTTATTCGATATAATATTGGTTAACAGCGAACGGTTGACGGTTTGAACCGTCAACCGTAAACTATTTTGCTTTTTTTAAAACTGTTCCGCCAATTCAAGAGCAATTGAACAATTGAATAGATTTGAATTGTAAACCGTAAACTATTTTTTATATCTTTGCTTTTGGGTATAGTACCTTTTTTTAATCATACATTCCATTAAATGAAGAAATTTCTATCCATAGTATTACTTTCTTTATCTGTACTTGTTACAGCAAATCCAATTATTAGTTGGAATTGTAACGAGATGACTACAGCTATGGCTAGTTGTATGGAGATGGATGAAGATGTAATGCCTTGTTGTGCTCCCGATGGGATGGACAGTCATCACAGTATGGCTGATATGCTTTGTTGTTCGCCAATGGCTCGAATCAATACAGTTCAAGCGGATTTACAGGTTGAGCAAACTGAAGCAGCACCTACGACTAAAGAAAAAAAAGCAGCTATACGCACCAAGTGGTTTAACTCAAACTACTTGACCGATTTAAAATCAGTTGATCTAACACTTGCTTATGCAATTCCTACTGCCGTTGATGGATTCAAATTCAGTTCCGTCGACCGGCTTTCTTATATTTGTACTTATCGTATATGATACCTTCTTAGGTTTAGGGAGTCTCTATTCTCTTGGGTATTTCTCCATCCGTTGAGACGCTACCTAGCCTATTCTCACTTTTATTTATAGAAACACTTCAATAGCTTTATTTAGGTTTAAATTGATTACAACTTCATTATAATCAACTGGTTGTATTTGTATTTTATTTACCTTTACTAAGGTCAGTTGCATGAATCACCTTTTTTCTGTGAAATAAAGCAATACAATCGGTGTTTCTTATTGCGTATCATTAACACTTTAAAGACATCAAATATGCTTAATAAAATCATTAAGTATTTCCTTCATAATCGACTAATTACGATGTTGATCCTAATTGTCGTTATGATATGGGGCTTAGTAACCGCCCCTTTTACTTGGCATCAAAACCTTTTGCCAAGTGATCCTGTTCCTGTAGATGCTATTCCTGATATTGGTGAAAATCAACAAATTGTCGCCACAGAATGGATGGGTAGATCGCCAAAAGATATTCAAGAACAAATTACGTATCCCTTAACCACCTCTTTACTAGGGGTTCCGGGTGTAAAAACCATTCGAAGTAGTTCGATGTTTGGCATGTCTTTCATCTACATCATTTTTGAAGAAAATGTCGAATTCTACTGGAGTAGATCGCGTATTTTAGAAAAATTAAATTCTCTGCCTTCGGGAACACTTCCAGAAGGTGTAATTCCAACTTTAGGTCCAGATGCTACTGCCTTAGGTCAGGTTTACTGGTACACCTTAGAAGGGCGCAATCCCCAAACAGGGGAACCTACTGGTGGATGGGATCCCGATGAACTGCGTACCATTCAAGATTTTTACGCTAAATATAGTCTGGCTTCCGCAGAAGGTGTATCTGAAGTAGCGTCAATAGGAGGCTATGTCAAAGAATACCAAGTAGAGGTAAAACCCGATGCCATGCGGGCGTATAATGTTAGTATTATGGACATTATGACGGCTATCCAAAAGAGTAACCTAGATATTGGCGCAGAAACTATTGAAATCAACCAAGCAGAATACCTCGTTCGCGGTTTGGGCTACATCAAGAGTATTCAAGACTTAGAAGATGCTGTGGTTACCGTTCGAAATAATGTCCCCGTTAAGATCAAAGATGTTGCCGTGGTCAACCTAGGTCCTGCCACTCGTCGTGGAGGTTTAGACAAAGAAGGTATTGAGGCTGTTGGCGGTGTTGTTGTGGCGCGTTATGGGGCAAATCCCATGGAAGTCATTAACAACGTGAAAGGCAAGATTAAAGAAATGGAAGCCGGACTTCCACAAAAGACCTTAGCAGACGGCACTGTCTCAAAAGTAACGGTCGTTCCTTTTTACGATCGCTCTGGTTTGATTAAAGAAACCATCGGAACCTTAGAAACGGCACTTGCCCATGAAATACTCATCTGTATTATTGTGGTGATTGTATTGGTTATTAATTTACGTGCTTCTGTAATCATATCTAGTATTTTACCTATTGGGGTATTGGCCACTTTTATCATCATGAAGTACATGAGAATTGAAGCCAATATCGTCGCTTTGTCCGGAATTGCCATCGCCATCGGTGTAATGGTCGATGTTGGCGTTGTCTTTGTTGAGAGTATCATTCGGCATATGGAAGAAGAACGAGCCAATGGAATTGAAAGCAAAGGGAAAGCTTTTGTCAATTTGATTGTCAAGGCGGTTTCCGAAGTTTCTGGTGCGTTATCAACAGCTATGCTAACGACAATCATCAGTTTCTTACCTGTTTTTGCCATGGAAGCTCAAGAAGGTAAGTTATTCAAACCTTTAGCTTATACGAAAACCTTTGCTTTAATCTCAGCTTTCCTTTTGGGTATTATCATTTTACCGACGTTAGCCTACTATATCTATTCGATTAAAATAAACAAAACTAAAGTGCGTAAAATTGCCAATTATGCATTATGTATATTGGGTATTGCCCTTTGGATCTACACTGGTGTTTTTACAGCAATTGCCTTGACCTTTGTGGGAATTAACAACCTATACACCCCCAAATGGAGAAACGAAAAAGTAGCCAACTATATCAATATTGGAATTACCTTATCTATAGCGGTTTATTACCTCGCTATTGAGTGGCTACCGCTAGGTACACAAGCGAGTACTGGTCTCAACTTTGTTTTTGTGATTCTAGCCATTGGTAGTATTTTGGGAATTTTGTGGCTATTGGTTATTTACTATGAAAAAATCTTGCGTTGGGCTTTAGCTAATCGCTGGAAGTTTATAACCATTCCGATTATTACGGTTATTTTTGGTATGCTTGTTTGGTTGGGTTTCAACACTTCTTTTGGATTTGTTGCGAAAGGATTTGAAACTGTAGGTTGGAAATCCATACGACAAACTGCATTTTGGCAAAAATCATCCCAAGCCTTTCCGGGTATAGGCGAAGAATTTATGCCGAGCTTAAATGAAGGTTCTTTCTTGTTAATGCCTACGAGTATGCCTCATACGGGAATTGAACAAAATCTAAACTTTATTCGCACGCTCGACAAACGCATTCAACATATTCCCGAAGTCGAATTGACCATTGGTAAATGGGGACGAGTAAATTCGGCACTAGACCCTGCTCCTACGCAAATGTTCGAAAACACCATTGCGTATAAACCCGAATACTTCTTGGACGAAGCAGGGCATCGCGAGCGTTTTAAAGTAGCAAAAAATGGAGAATTCGAACTTATAGATGGTTCTACGTATGCGGTTGCGCATGGTTATCGACAAATACCTAGAGATAGTTTGATTCCCGATAAAAAAGGAAAATTCTTCCGTCAATGGCGACCTGAGATCAAAAGTGCAGATGACATTTGGCAACAAATTGTCAACGTCTCTCACCTTCCTGGACTCACCTCCGCACCTAAATTGCAACCGATTGAAGCGCGTTTAGTGATGTTGTCAACAGGAATGCGCGCTCCTATGGGACTGAAAGTTTCTGGTCCGGATTTAGAATCGATTGAGGAGGGTGGTAAAGCGCTAGAAACAGCACTTAAAGACATTCCTTCTATTATGGCTTCTACCGTATTCTATGATCGCGCTGTAGGTGCTCCCTATGTGGAGATTCACCTGAATCGAAACAATATGGCGCGTTATGGTATTACCGTTGCAGATTTACAAGAAGTACTTGAAGCTGCAGTTGGTGGTATGCAATTAACCACCACAGTTGAAGGACGTGAACGCTTTCCTGTCCGCTTGCGTTATCCTCGTGAGTTAAGAGACAACCCAGACGCTTTAGCGAAATTATTAATTCCTACAGCTACCGGTGTTCAAATTCCTTTAAGTGATGTGGCGGATATTACCTATGCTAAAGGTTCGCAAATGATTCAAAGTGAAAATACCTTCTTATTGGGCTATGTTATTTTCGACAAAATTAGCGGAAAGGCAGAAGTAGATGTGGTACGCGAAGCCGATGAAATACTAAAAACGAAACTCGCTTCAGGGGAATTAACCTTACCCAAAGGAGTAACGTATACTTTTGCAGGAAATTACGAACAACAAGAACGAGCGGCACAACGTCTGCTATACGTTGTCCCAATGAGTTTATTGGCGATTCTGTTGATCTTGTACTTCCAATTTAAAACAATTACAGCGTCATTAATCCACTTTTCAGGTGTTTTTGTAGCTTTTGCTGGTGGTTTTATCTTGCTATGGCTCTATGGACAACCGTGGTTTATGAACTTCTCTATTGGCGATATGAATATGCGTGATTTATTCCAAATGCACAGCATCAATTTGAGTATTGCCGTTTGGGTAGGTTTCATTGCTCTCTTTGGATTAGCTACCAATGACGGGGTATTAATGGGGACGTATATCCACGATACTTTTGAGGCACGCAATCCAAAAACCAAACACGAGATTAGAGAAGCCGTTGTATATGCAGGTCTTAAACGTGTTCGCCCTGCAGCTATGACTACTGCTACGGCCTTGATTGCCTTACTACCTGTGATGACCTCCACAGGAAAAGGAGCAGAAATTATGATTCCCATGGCAATTCCAACTTTTGGAGGTATGCTCATCCAATCTATGACGATGTTTGTCGTTCCTGTATTTCAATGTTGGTGGAGGGAATGGGCGATTAAAAAAGAACGAAAATCAACTGAAAAAACCATTGAAAATGAATAAGATATATGCAATACTTTTCGTTATTGGAGGATTATTTCCTTCTACTACGACATTATGGGCACAAGAAAGTAAGGTGGATTCATTGGCTTATTATACTCAATTAGCCCTAGAACAAAATCCAGGACTACAAGCACAGCGTTTAGCGTATGAAGCATTTCTAGATAAGATTCCACAGGCTGGTGCTTTTGACGATCCTGAACTGTCGATGGGTTTCTATACAAAACCGATGGATATTGTGGGAGGAAGACAAATTGGCGACCTTACCTTAATGCAAATGCTTCCTTGGTTTGGCACGAAAAAATCAGCCAAAAAAGAAGCGCATCACATGGCAAGTATGCAATTGCAACAGTATAGAGAAGCACGAGAAATGGTCATTTTACAAGTACACACCCAATGGTATGTCTTACAGAAACTACAGCAGCAAGTTCACAATGCCCAGCAGAACAAAGCGCTTTTAGAACAACTAGAGCAATTGGCAATTCAAAAATTTTCTGCTCCTTCCGGAGCAACAGCTTCCAACAGCATGACGATAAGCGCACCTTCTACCACAACAAACACAAGTAGCAGTGGTATGGGAGGTATGGCAATGGGAGGCGGATCTACTGCAAATACTGCTACTTCCTCTCCTACTCCCTCTAGTAGTGCAATGAGCGGAATGAGCAGTGGTGGCAATGGCTCTGGTATGTCGGATGTATTGCGTATCCGCTTGGAAACGATTGAAATTGAAAATACCATCGAAAGCTTGCAAGCGCAAATAAAAGCCGAAAAGGCAAAATTTAACGCACTACTCGACCAAGAGATTCAAACGGCTGTAACAGTTCCTCAAACGATTGATAAAGTACCTTTTTTCTTGACGGATGAAGAAGCACAGACGATGATCGAAACGAATAATCCCATGTTAGCCATGCTAACAGAAGAAGGATTAGCGTATCAAGCCAAAGCTGAAATGGATAAAAAAATGAGTTACCCCATGTTGGGATTGGGTGTCCAATACATGATTATAGGAAAAACCAATGATCCTATGCTGGCAATGGGCGATATGAATGGAAAAGATATGATCATGCCCATGGTTACACTCTCGCTTCCTATATTCAGAAAAAAATACAAAGCGCAACAAGAAGAAGGTAAAAAATGGTGGAAATCCAGCGAGGAAAAGTACAAAGACACCTATAATACCCTAGTTGCTTCTTACTATAGTTTTAAAAATCAAGTAGAAGATGCTGAACGCACAATTACACTCCTTGACAAACAGTCCACTTTAGCAGAGACAACCTTTAACCTCATCGTTAAGGAATTTGTAACAGGCAAAAGCGACTTGACGAATGTCATCCAAGTACAGCGTCAGTTGTTGGATTATCAGCTTAAAAAAGCGGAGGCCATTGCCAATTACAATACACTGGTAGCTTCCATTGAAAATATTACGGCTACTCCTAACGATTTATAACACAGACATCATGAGTAAATTAAACAATATATATAATAATAAAGGAGTAAAATACGTTGCTATTTTACTCGTTGGACTTCTTTTAGGTTGGTTGGTTTTTGGAGGATCAGCCACCCATGAACACAATGGAGAACCCGCTTCAACGGAGGAAGCCGCAGTAGTGTGGACCTGCTCCATGCACCCGCAAATTAAAATGGATAAACCAGGTAAATGTCCTTTATGTGCCATGGATTTAATTCCGCTAAAATCATCCGATGGTGGGGATGATGCCATTGACGACGATGCGATTCAAATGTCAAAAGAAGCGATTGCTCTGGCTAATATTCAAACGACTGTTGTCGGACGCCAAGAGGCAATCAAAGACCTTCAACTTTATGGGACTATCCAGGTAGACGAGCGCTTACAGCAATCGCAAACCTCACACGTCAATGGTCGTATTGAGCAATTGTTCATCAATTTCACCGGTGAGTCAGTCAAACAAGGGCAACTCATTGCGACAATCTATTCTCCCGATCTGCTCAATGCACAACAAGAGCTCTTAGAAGCACAGAAACTCACGGACTTTCAACCGATGTTACTCGATGCTGCTAAGGAAAAACTGAGGTTATGGAAGATGTCTGATGCTCAAATCAACAAAGTATTGTCAACAGGAAAGGCTTCTCCTTATGTGAGTATCACAGCTAATACGAGTGGGATTGTTACCGCTAAAAACGTCAACCAAGGAGATTACATCAACCAAGGCTCCGTGTTGTATAGTATTTCAAACATGACTAAACTTTGGGCTGTTTTTGAAGCTTATGAAGCAGATTTGCCTTTTATTAAGGAGGGAAATACCTTAGAATACACCCTTCAGAGTATTCCTGGAAAAGTGTACAAAGGGAAGGTATCCTTTATCAATCCCATTATTGATGCTACTTCACGTACAGCCAAAATTCGCGTTGAAGCAGACAATACAGATCAAGCTTTAAAACCTGAAATGTATGCCACTGCAACGATAAAAGCCGCCATCCGAAGCACAGATAGTCACCAACTGACTATCCCAAAATCGGCTGTTTTATGGACAGGAAAACGCTCCGTGATTTACGTTAAACAACCGAATACGAGTACCCCTGCTTTTAAAATGAGAGAAATTGTACTAGGCCCATCGTTAGGAGAAAACTACGTGGTAACTTCAGGTTTACAAGAGGGAGAAGAAATAGTGACTCGCGGGGTATTTACTGTTGATTCCAGTGCACAGCTTGAAGGAAAACCAAGCATGATGAACAACGATTCATCAACGCATGCGGCGCATGCTGAGGAAGGACATACCATGTTTACTGTTTCGGGAAATTGCGATATGTGTAAAGCGCGTATTGAAAAAGCGGCGAAAAGTGTAGCAGGTGTCAGCAGTGCTACTTGGAATGCAAAAGATCAAATGCTCCACCTCAACTTCGATAAGGCGAAAACCGATCAACAAAAAATAAGTAAAGCCATTGCAGCAGCCGGCCATGATACAGCACTTGACAAAGCACCTGACACAGCCTATGATGCTTTGCCTTCTTGCTGTTTATATAGTAGAGATCAAGTGAAACCCAAGCAACAAATGGATCACAACGATCACAGTAAACACAATCAACAGCAACCTACCTCAGTAAAACCAAAGGCCAAAGAAGAACAGCAAGGACACGCCATGCTGAAAGTAAAAGGAAACTGTGTCATGTGTAAAGAGCGAATCGAAACAGCTGCTAAAGGTGTTGCGGGTGTTTCCACAGCAAATTGGGAGGTCAACGCCAAAGTGTTACACCTCAACTTTGATCCAACCAAAACGGATCAAAAAAAGATCAGTAAAGCCATAGCTGCAGCAGGACACGACACTGCATTAGACAAAGCAGCAGACAAAACCTACAACAGTTTACACGGTTGTTGTCAATATGAACGCTAAACAGACTTAAAACCTCAAGGATGATCGCAAAATGAAAGGATACAAATTTCTAATTTTCAATCAGTTATTTGATAATTTTCATTTTTATGCAATTATCCTTGGTGTTTCTGTAAAAAATAGAATATATTTGCACCATCAAAATAAGAAAGTATAACGCTTTTTCATTTTGATGGTTTAAATCACTTGATGATTTAATGGTCCAATAGCTCAGCTGGATAGAGCAACTGCCTTCTAAGCAGTAGGTCTCAGGTTCGAATCCTGATTGGATCACAAGGCTTGAAAGTCAATCCTAACAAGACTTTCAAGCTTTTTTTTCTCTCCTTACGGTTAGTAATTACTTAAAAAAACGGCAACCTAAATGGCAACCTTAAAAAGTAATTACAAAATGGCAAAAAATCTCCCATTTGACTGCTCTCATACAGAAGTATGGGTAAGTCCTAAAAATTGGAAAACGTTAAATTCTAAAAAATCCCTTGACCTTAATTGGTATGTTCAATGCAAATTTTATGATCCTTTGTTTAAGGAGAAGTACCCTAACGGATTTCAATTTAGAAAACGCTTAAATAAATTTCGCACCCTAGAAGAAAGAAAAGCAGCTGTCGAATTTTATCTCGAGGAAATACCCTTGATGTTAGCAAAAGGGTTTAACCCTATTACAAAGAAATACATGATCAAGGAAGAACCTAAAATAGTTGATCCAACCAAATTAAGCCCCGAAATGATGTATTTAGACGCGATGGAACTAGCTTTTCAAAAACTAAAAACATCAGACTCGAATCGCAAAGAAATAAGAATCGCTAAAAATAGATTTATCAAAGGAGCGAAAGAGCTTCGATTAACAGAGACTAAAATAAAGAATCTTGAAATTCCTGAGGTAAAAGAGATTCTCGATCACTTAAATCTAACTGACAACTACTACAACAAGTTCTTAGTCCTGTTAGGATCGATTTTTACCGAGCTTATAGAATACGGATGTGTGAAGTTTAATCATTTCAAAATGTTCAGAAAAAGAAAGTTGCAATACACCGAAAGAGAAGTCTTAAGTAAAGAAGATTTTAAAGGAATAAAGCAATATCTAAAAATAAATCATTACGATTTTTACCGGTATTCAATGATTTTCTTTTTGTCCGGAGCTAGAACGACCGAGCTTATGAATTTGCAGGTGAAAGATGTTGATTTAATTAATCAGGAATACAAAGTAATCATAAAGAAAGGACAGCAATTCACAGAAACTAAAAAAGTAATCCTAAAAGATGCCTTACCTCTTTGGAAAGAAGTAATTTCCGAAAGTAAAAATGAGAATGACTATTTGTTCGCGAAAGGTTTAAAGCCAGGTAAAACACCTATCAATGCAGATCAAATTACAAGAAGATGGAGGAGAATAGTAAAAAACAACTATTCAAAAGAATCAGGTATTGAAATTACAGCTGATTTCTATTCTCTAAAACATTTATTCTTAGACAGTTTAGATGAATCGATTGAAGATATTGAAAATGTAAGTATGCTTATGGCCTCACACACTAATCCAACGATCACCAATAAGGTATATTTAGTGAATAAAAAACAACGGCAATTAGATAAATTGAAAGATATAAGGGTGTCCATTTAGACACCCTTATTTATATCTGAAGAAAACTACTTGGATCTACATTTATAAAGCCAGGAACTTCTGTCATTGGGCTATCATCAATGATTATAATATCGTTAGTTGGCCTGTTAGAATAACTATGCCCGTTCTTTATCATCTTAGCAGTCAAAATATATAAATTAGTTTGCCCTAACGGTCCTTCTGTTTCAAAATCGGATTCAAGAACATAGCCTACACCATCAATATATACAGTATCGTGTGATAAAGCTATTTTTAACTTTCTCCACATTTCCTTAGTCAAAGGCTCAAATCTAAATTCATTAGATTCATAAATATTTGCTTCTAACAAGGTTACCTTGTCATCTGTTTTATAATTTTCACTTGTACCTATGTCCTTTCCACTAACATATTCAATAGGGATACGTAATAGATGTTCAATTCGGGTTGAATACAAAACATCCGTATTACGTGTGTTTTTGTACCTAATTTCAACCATATCTTTAACAATAGACTTTACATTTATTTCTTCACTCAAATATTTAATTTTTTGATCAAATATTGTCTCTCCTTCAGCAAACTCTATACCTACTCTTATAGCACTATTGAGGTAATTTTGCATACTTACACTGAATTCAAAAACATTATAATTTTCTCTATTATACTGTGCAGCTACAATTGTTATAAATTCAGTACTTGTGTATACATTGTTAATTACTATAACCTCTGCATTTTTATTTGTATCAAAATAAGTATCTATAATTTGAAACCAAGCATCTCCTTTTTGAAATCTATTTCCTTTTTTTGCCCATTCTGGTAAATTACCATTTAGTTGATAAGTTTCTATAGCCGCTCCAGTATCATAATCGAATACTATACCACTTATAAAATAGATACCAGTTTTCCCATTCTGTAAATTGAACTGTATTGCTGTTCTTTTGTCTTTTAAATTTAGATTATTGGTCATCCGTTGTATTACCAAGTCATTTCTGACTTCATCTTGTAATACATAAGCCTTATTTATGTTGTAATTTGACTTAAATTGAGTTTTGATAACATCAGTAGGTTTAAAAACTTGTATTTGCTTATAAGGTTTTAAAACATCAACTTCACACGATAGTGTATTCTCATCTGTCTTGTGACTATTTGCAGGATCTCGTCTAGCAAATCGAATACTATTTGATTTTGACAAATAATGAAAATTGTTACTTCGTATAATATTGTTTGTGTAAGGATCAATTTGAAAATCTTTGCTTCGTACACATCCATACTTGTCCTTTATCCAAACAGTGTAATGACCTTCTAATAATCCACTAAACGTATTAGATTCTTGCCAAGCTATATTATCTATAGAGAATTGATGTTGCAATTGTGAACTGAATGGAGCATTCACAGTAACTGAACCTCCATTCAAACCATTTATAATTTCCAAAACAATAATATTATCATAACCATCCTCCATTAAAGGAGGAGTCATAATATTTAAAGTTATAATCTGCGCATTTCTTACCAAGTCTAATTGGAAAATTCCAGATCCTCTTTGTCTCTCTATCTCTAATACATTTGAATTGTATATGAAACAAGTTAGATCAGTACAATAAGAAGACATTGGCAGCGATGTTGTAACTTTTACAATTACTTTATTACACCTATCTGTTTCAAATGGTAAATATTCTATTGACCTAACAGAAAAAGCTTGTTGTACAATGTCTTCAGGTATGACTCTTATTGGCATATCTATTGGGTTCGTTACATGCCTGTCAAATATCCAATTTGGCTGTATAGCTGTTAATCTAACTCCCGAATCTACTATTTCGCTTCTAAAAATACCACCATAGTCCAATTCGAGAGTCTTTCTAAGGTTATGAATAGTATCTTGAACATTTGCACCTATAACCGTTTGAAAAGGTTCTTTTCTGAATTCAACAAATTTGGTTGAAACATCATGCTTATTATTTTTGTTATCTCTTACAAATAAATTGAAAGAATTATTAAGTTTTACCTGATCTGAAAATAGAAGATCAATTTGTAATTGCGTATCTGTAGTCTCTTTCATATCATTATCTATTTGCTTTTAATAATCTCCATTTGCCTTCTCCATTAGGTTTAACTGATAACAGATAACCTCGTTCCGTCTGTCCTAATTCATTTGTGAATTCAACAAGTCCATACATATTAGGAATGATTTGATTGTCAAATGTTCTTGTCGTACCATTTAAAACTTGTGAAATTTCAAAATCTACTTTATGATTAAACTCAACGATCTCTGGTACATATCGCGCTCTTTCTAATCTTGTATTTTGTATTTCTCCATTTTCAGCATATTCTGTGCGTAATGTGCTATTTCCTGTACTACTGGAGTATTTTATTTTCTGATTTGGATATTTAGTCAATCCAGCACCAATAACCCATCCATGACGCAATAATGAATTAAAAGGAGAAAGTCTCAAATTATAGGCTGTTTCAGGAGAATATATACCCGTTGGAATAGAATCAAAATCATCACTGTGTTTGCGCAACTCATAACCTACCCATGAGGTTTTACAATCAAGGAAGAAAACATCCTGGTCATACGAAGTATCTTCAGTAGAATATGATTCGAATGGTTTTCTACGTGCAAATTCCGCTCCATACGAATCTGCCCTATATTTAGAAATTTGAGTATATGAATTTCTTATAGTCGAAAGACATGTGGTATATGTGTTTTTTACGTTGAATTCATCCAATCCCATAGCCTCTTCATATTCTCCGCCTTTTTCAAATCCTATTTCAATATTCTTGTAATATTTATTGTAATCTATAGATCGCTTAACATTCTTAACCTGTTCAGGTAGCTTAATTGTCACATTTTGGTTGTAGAAATACCCTAACTCCTCAATTACAATTTGCTCATTGTATCCATTTCGCTCAACACCACAGCCCAAATTTGCAACAGCTGAAAAACTCTCCATTAGATCTCTAAATGATGTTGTAAGGGGCTTGAACTTTCTATCGTTCTCTGGCAATGTGCTATCTAACTCTCTTGAAAATTGGCGAATCCATAATCCATGTGCAAGGAGCAAATCTTTCCACTTTCCATTTTGTAGAATATTTGACTTTAAAATATTCTTTCTATTTGTCATTATTTCAACAAGGCGATTTGCTAAATAAAATGGTTTTATTGCTTTAGTTGTAGATTCCGTAAAAGTAGAATTTTCCTTAATGGTAATAAATCCTCCCTCAAGTAGTTTATATCTAAACGACACTATACCGTAACTTGTCATTGAAATCATCAACCCTAAACTCTCGCCAACTTCTAAAGTGAATTCATGTAGTCTATTTAATATTTCAATTGTATTATTAGGGATTCCTTGTGATTGTTGGTTATCTTGTGTTTCCCAAAGAACTACTTTAGATGAAGGAATTACACTATACGTCTCTCCATTTCTACTGAATTTTGCAATAAAAACAGAAACCTTCGCAGATGCATTCCAGTCATAACTTATATCTGCATTTATCTTAATTTTATCAATGTGAACAGATATGTTACTTAATAGCCTTCTTGTGCTATTAATTAACATCATATATTCATTACCTCGCTCGCTAAATCCATCAGAAAAGATATTAGTATCTTGTGCTTGATCATGAGAATTCTTAAAAATTTCCATTGGCAAAGTGTTACATACGCTTACTGATCCACTGAAAGAAAATGGATGATGAAGAGTCATAGGAGCTGCCTTCCAAGCGGTTTCTAAAAATATACGGCGACTGTAAAGCTTCACATCAACTGTTTCTAAATCAATCAAGTAATTACCATCAATTGTATCAAGTCGATCAATTTCAACCATCTCATTTTCTCTTGCCTTTAAAACAGCTTCAATTCCACCAGAATTAAATTTCATCTTGATAAGGCCATCCTCTTTTAGATAAGTAGCCATATCAAGATACCCCGAATACGTCAACGTCCAATGATCAGTAACTGGATGTCTTTCTTCTCGGGTTAATCTCAATTCAGCTAAAATACCTTCAGTATTATAAACTAAATCGATGTAATCAATAGCATTACCTACAAATGTCAAGTTGTTGGACATGTTTACAAAAATGCCATGTAAATCTTCGTGGCGCGTATATTCTTGTTCATTAGTGCCCCATTCTAAGGGTTCTGTTATACTAATACTATCAAATGCTTTTGATTTTAAAGTAAATCTAACTCGGTCATTTAATGCTAATATGTTCATTTAATTTCTAGTTTTTAAATTACTGAATTTCCAAAAATCATGTCCGACATCAATTCTTGTGGAATGCTTAACGATGATATTTTGTTTTTGCTTTTTCAACTCATCCAATTTTTGAACAATTTCAGCACCATAAGCGCTATCAAAAACCATATTCATTTGGTAAGTATCTAAATCTTGTTTCTCATTAACTAAGGACATCATCATTGTGGTGCGTTGAAGTCTTTTATACTCGTCCAAAGAAGGAATTACCTCTGTTCCTTTAGGTAAATCATAATAACCTCTCTTATTGATAATGTAAGGATCTCGACCAGGTTCTAAAACCACCTCTGGACGTTTTTCCCCAACTTCTGCAATACCTCCTTTGTGTTTTTTACCACGTGTACCAAATTCATATTTAGGAATTGGTGTTGCCAAAACAGTAGCTAACTGAACAGCACCTAAAGCACCTATCAAAGCCGTTAGCGGAATAGCAGCTGGGAATCCAGGGTTTTTCCAAGCTCCAATTATAGCTACAGCTGTGCTTATTCCAATTTCCATTGCAGCCATTGCCTTATTAAAAATGGCTTGCCTTTGACGTTCCTTCCTTTTCTTTTCTTCTAGTTTATCAACATCAGCTTGTTGTCTGAGACGTATTCTAGCTTGTTCTTTTTCGTTACCCTGAGCTAATTGAAATTCCTGTTCATACTTCTTGTTAGTTTTGTCTATGTCATCATCAATACGCTGAACACGGGCATCAAACAAAACATTTACAAAATCACCAATTGCACGATACAAGTCCCTAGATATATCCTTTAATTTCTGATGATACTCTTTTTCCTTTTCAAGCTTTTTATCCAACAATTCTTTTTGTTCCTCAAGCTCAATTTCTGATAATCTAGTTTTGAATTTTTGAAAGTCATTAAGAAGTTGTCTTTTTTTATCATCATCCGCCTCAGTTAAAGCAATTAATTTTTCAGCATTTTGAATTTCCTCATCAATTCTTTTTTTAGCATGATCATTTTGAATTTTACGTTTATCAGCTTCGAACTGCTCCGTTAATTTCTTTTTCTCTGTTTCATTACCAACAAATAATCTTAAATCTTCAGCATACTTAGCATTCAGTTTTTCAAGATCTTTATTTTCACTAATATCTAATGAAGTAAGTGATCTTTTTAGGATTATCTCAGCTTCTTTTTTAACATGAGCTTCCAATTCTGCAGCTTCTTTTTTGCGAAGAGCGTTTTTTACATCATACCACTTTTCAAGCACTAACTGTTGTTCATGGGTTAAATTTTCAATAGAAACATTACCTTCTAGGTAATTCTGAATTTCCTCATTAGTTAGGGCCTTTTGATCTTTATTGAAATTAGAAGCTAAAGTGAATTCCTTTTCAGCTTCTTTTTGTTTTAGGTTAAATGATTCTTTGCTATAAGTCTCAAATGAAAGCATTCTTTCCTCCATTGTCCTTTTTTCATCATTGGCGAGGTCTTTGTTGATCTCTACAGTTCTCTTTGCTTTTAAAATCTCAAGATCCATTTGCTTTTCATAAGCTGTTTTAGCATTTTTCAATTGTTCATCAATTAGTTTTTCTCTATCTCTTTGTGCTTTTTTAGCTGCTTTATTTTCTTTTTCGGATAATTCTCCAGTTGCATTATCTGTCGGAATTTTAGCAACTTTCTGTTTTCCAAATTCGTCAAGAGTTGCATAGTATTCTCTAGCCTCTTTAGTTGCTTGTTTGTAAGCTTCTAGTTCCTCCTCTGACATTAGTTTCTTCTCCTTTCGGGTATCTTGAGTTTTTAATAGTTGCTCATCTAGTTCATCATTCACTAATGATTCCGCTAGCTTCAATCCTTCTACTAGTTGTACTCGTCCCTCGATATCAGAATAATCGGAAAAGAAACCAGTGCGTTTACCTTCATCCTTTAATCGCTTCATTACCTCATATCCAGACTTCTCTACATTACTCCAATCAACAGTAATATCTTTCCATTGATTTTCATTAATAACCTTCTGTAGTTTCTCTCTAAGTAATACTTCTTGTTTTAAAGATTTTTCAGTAATAGAATCTCTTTTATCACGTATTTTATCAGCTTTTTCAACTTCGATTTGGAGAGCAATGCGTTCACGATAGTTTTCATTTACTTTATTTAATATGGATACCAATTCATCATTAGAAACTTTTTCTAAATCAATATTCCCTAAGAGTTCCGGATACTTCTCATTCAATTCTTTGAGTAACCTAATTCTTTCCATATTAGTTGTATTGGATGAAGTAATCTTGGATATTAATCCATTTAGCTCCATTTGTTGATCAAACAATTCATCAGATAACTGTTTAGTAGGTGTAATTGCTTCAATCAATGCTGTTCCAAATTCTGCAATACTTAGAGTTGCTTGAGCGAATATTCCTTCTCCATTTTCAATTGATAGAATGAAGTTATCCCACGCAATTCCCATTTTCCCCCATTGGAGTATCAATTTGCTACTGAATGTTTCAAACTCTTGAGTCATTGCACCACTTGAATCTTTAACAACAGTCATAGCATTGGCTAAAGTCTCGAATCCTCCTGTTGCCAATGCAGATAAAACACGCTCTTGGCGCTCTTCCTTGATACCAAGTTCGTTTAATGTTCCAATAACGGATCCTCCAGCTTTATCAATCTCATGTAAACCTTCGATAAACTTAAACAAGACTCCCCCAGAATCGTCTTTGAATTGTGTTTTAAGTTCCTCAACAGAAAGTCCAGTAAGCTTCATTACATCTGTGAGATTCTCTCCTGTTCGAATGGAGGCTTCAAGAAATTTCATCGCTTTTCCAATCTTAGAACCCGCTAATTCAGACTCAATACCTACAGCCTTTGTTGCAGTACCATAGGCCAAGATATCTTGACGGCCAGTTTTGTAAACAGTTACGTTTTGAGCAATGGATGTTGAATTAGAAAGAATTTCTTTTTCGGTGGCTGCGAAGTTATTTCCAAGGTTTACAATTTCATCTCCGAATTTCTTGACATGCTGAACTCCACCATCAACAAGCGTTAATAGGCGCGCAATATCTGAACCTCCTTCCTCGCCTTTGATGTTAGATGCTGTTTCTAACATCGCTAAAGCTTCTGTAAAGGCTAAAATGTTTTTAGATCCCTTAACTCCAAGTTGCCCCGCGACTGTCGCATATTCCATTAAGGCGGGCGTACCAACAACCTTTAGTTTTTTGGACAAGCTTACAATATCCTCTCCAAGTTTAGTTAATTCAGCATCGGCTAAGCCTGTTGTTTTTCCAACGTTAATCAATCCAGAGTTGAAATCAGCAACAGTTTGTTTATTTCCCCCGATAAGAGCGAATAAAGTTCCTAATACTGTAAGGACCGCGCCTAATGGAGTTAAAAGAAAAGCACCTACAGATTTACCAAACTGAACTATATCGGTTGTTAATTCTTTAAAAGGAGACTTTGTAGTTGATAGTTTTTCTACTGAAGTTCCAAATATGCCCAATTGTGAATTTATACGTCCAAAAATTGGATTTAATGCTTCAGCAGCAATAGCATAATTACCAACTTCTCGCTGGTGTTGTCCAAGAGATTTATCAATATCTTTTATTCCTTTGTCAAGTACATTTGTTTGTAAAGTCAATGCCTTAGATTGAATCTCTAAATCTCGATATGCTTGTGTATTTTTCCTTCCTGCTTGTTCAAGAACAAACATTTCAGCTTTTAAATTCTTTGCTTGGTTACGGACTTCATTCAAAGCTATTTCTAGTTTTTTATACTGTCCGATTTGACCAGTGCGTTCAAGTATCTCTTGCTTAATCTGCTTGTTGGTCTCTTGTAGCTCTAATCGTTGTTTTACAAGCTCACGATTGGTTGATTCAGTCGCTAATTCCTTTTGTTTTAGAGTAGAAATAAGCTTTTTTTCAAGTGCGTCTTGTTCCTTCCAAACGACATTGGATTCCTCAATAATTCTCTTTTCTTCTTGTTTGATTTTCACATACTCAGAAGTAGATTTGACCTGTCTAAAGGAATTAGCAATTTTGTTTATCTCCTTAATTGACTCAATAAAGTCTTTATTTGCATTAATAGCTTGCTCTAAGTTCTTTGCGTATTCCCATCCAACCTCTAGCGCTTCTCTACTGAAAATATCTTCACGTGTAATTACACCACCATCATAGGCCATTTTTTTTACGGTTCTTTAAATCACGGAGCTGTTTCTCTTGTTGTCTCATTTTGATGTTTACTTGCTTTTTAAGCGAGATAAATTCTCGACAAGTAATATTCATGTATGAACCAAGATGAAACCCCAAAACCATTGAATAAGAAGAAAGAATATCTTCAATACTAACCTTCTCATTATTTTCTGTTACTTCTGGTTTTGGTAATTGTGATTTGAAATGCTTGGCTTTTTCAAGTAAGCCTTCTGAATCGATCTGAGTTCTATCAAGATCCTCCAGGTAATTAGATTTTGTAATTCTAAAACCTTTCTTTTTTACAATAGAAATCAAATCTTCATTGTATGAAAATCGGAGTGCTTCAACACAACGATTTACAACTTCATATGTCAAGATGTAGTAATCATATTGCTTACTCAACATCAATATTTTGTTGTTTAAATAATTTTGATCTACATCCTGAAATTCTAAGTGTAAATTATCCCAAATAATTTGTAGCTCTTCGCTTTGAACTTCAACACCATTAGGATTCAATAAGGCTATATTTCCTGTCTCTACGATACGGAAATACAAAACAATTGGTAAAGTGTCTAAGCTATTATACATTTAATTGTTGTCTAACGTGTTTTAAAATAAAAGGGAGTAAATCACTATTGATTAACTCCCTTAGATTTTCCTCTTGTAATCCAAACAAACTCGTTGATAGTAAATTTTCATTACTCAGAATTAAATCAGTTTTATTGTCATGTGAACCGAAATATATTGCTCCGTTTTTTACGTCGATATATAGCCCTTTTAAGAAGCTTCCAGTATCTCGTAAGTTATATGGATCACCTTCCTTTTTTATCTCCCCTTGTCCGCCTAAAAGAGCGTTATTGGTTGTTATATACTCCGTTGCTTTGGAATAGTAACCGATAGGGTTTTGAAATATATCTTCACTCGATTCAAATAACTGCTTCTTGTTTAATTCTATGAATTTTTCTTGAATTGTTTTGATGAAATTAAAGAGTTCTTCACTAATCTGTTGGCTCGTTAGATTTCTCGCTTTTTGCAGTTGTTCCTTTAACGTTGCCATTTGTTGCGATTTTATATGCGTCCTTTAATGCTGCTTCTCGTTGTTTAGGATGGATATTTTTAAAGACATGAGTTGAAGCAAACTCTTCTTTAAACTCTGCAAAGGACTTGTTATAGCCCTTTGCAAAAGTTATCCCTCTATAGCTTCCCATTATCCTAACTTAATCGTTAAAGGTTCAGGAGACTCGTAAGCAACACCTCCTTGCTTATCAACTACACCGTTAAGTGATAATTTAAAGCCGTTGGCAAAACCTGTACCTTTAAGTTCATAAATACCATCGGAATCTGGTTCAACAAAAGACGTGTCTTGAACTGCTCCTGAAGCATCTTTTAAAGCAACATCATCTGCAACCAACGATCGCAATGATTCTCCAGTTCCGCATCCAGCGAATGCTTTAAATTTAATCGACGTGGCACTCGCAGAAACTTGAACTAAATTCACATCAAAAATTCCAAATACATCCTGATCCCCCCAACCATCTAGACGAACATTTACACCGTTGTTGGTGTATTCTCGCTCATCTGTGTAGTTAACAGTCACAATCGTACTTTGTGGAGTTCCTTCAATCATGTCTTGCAATTTACCTACACTCAATGTCGCCTTTTGACCTTTGACCTTACCATCACTTTGTACAGCTTTGATACCAGGATCATCTGTAAATTCAAATACACGCCCAGCTTTATCACTGTGAGATCTTAGCGCTTTATAAGAGCACAAACCTATTACAGAGCGAAAGGTCCTAATTTTTTTACCTGAAGCTGTTTTATACTGTTTTCGATACCCTTCATAAAACTGATCTTCTGTATCGGCAACAGCATATTCTTCCGCATCGTATAATGGGTAAATTTTCTTATCTGCGATCGCTTTATCCCATGCTTCTTTGCTCTTTAAATCTTCAAGAGATTCAAACCCCCAAGTAGGATCAGGGCAAAAGGCATATTTTGTTGTAACCCCTAAATAGCACTGTTCTTTAGCGCCAGTGTTTTGAGGTCCATTCTCGTTTGCATTACATTCTACTATAACACTCATAACTTTTTTCTTTTAACAATTATTGATATTGTATTTTAACTTACCCACGACAGCAAACACGTGATAAGGCTGCATGTCGTTTATTTTAATGGTCGATGTGTCAAAACCCTTAAAAACAGTTGGAATTCCTTTTTCAATTTTTTCAATCGTGAAAAATCGATGCTTTTTAAGTTCTAAAATAGCTTTAGTTTGAACCTCTGAATCATTTCTCAACTCAACTCCTGAAAGTTTTTTTAAATCTAACATGAACACAACTTTTATATCAGACTCAAAATCATTTCCTCCTAAGAATTTATGTATTTCACTATCAATAAAAAACACACTTCCTGACTTCAAGTCGTTTGTAAAAACGTCTCTGTATTCTAATCCAGATACGTACACCTCAGCTGTAACTCCACTTTTATTTGGATTGCGATACACACGCCCATATACGTCTACATTTTCTCCAATCGTTTTAAAAATAGACTTCTGAATGATATCTATTTTAGTGTCGATTCCTAATGGTTTTTCTCTCAAATAAAGCATTACCAAATAGATTTTGAATCAACCGTTGCAACGATTGGAAATATAATACTAGAAGCTTTTCTAATTGATCGGTTAAGATGGTCCTTTAATCCAGTTGCTACTTTATAGCCTCTATCATTTTTAGCACCTTCTAAATCCAACTTCATTCTAGCTACTGCCTCTTTTGCGTTTCTTTCAACAAAGTTCTTTCTATTGGTAGAAAGGAAAAGCTCAATCATCTGACAAGCGACTGAATAACCAATTGCTTCAACGAATAGATGCTTTTTTGTGATTATTACATTGTCATAATTAACTGAATCAATGTAACCCTTACTTTGATCCATAATCTTACTCAATACGCTTAAAACAGCGTTTTTTGATACTTCTTGTAAGTATAGATTAAAAGGTTCTTCACTAATAGATCTCTCGCTAACTGAATAATAAACGTTTTCAAGATTCACTAGAGAATGAAAGGATTCGAACGTTCGTCCTGATTCAGAAATAAAAGCAGCTGAATCAATTTCAATAGGTAGGCTAGGCGCTAATGCGCCCGACCATCCTATTTGTGATATTAAATTGTTTATGGCTACTTCTGAATACATCTAAATTAATTTTAGTCTCCTTCTCCTTCTGTGATTGGTTCACCTAAAGCTTCCTCGAATTTCGCTAACTGTTCTTGATTCAACGTATTGATTTTAGCTAACAATTGCTCATCAGTCATTTTATCGACATTGATTCGTCCATCAACCGATTTTAAGGCTGCTTTTACCACTGATACTTTGTAAACATCACCGTTGTAATCGAAATTTTCATCTCCTTCGGTTTGCGTGTCGTCCGCGTTTGGTTTATTAGTATCAAGTATGAAAATTTTACTAGCATTATCTAAGACAGGTAAACATAAAGCTTGAGAAGATGTAAATTCAGCATAAGGTTCATTTTCATGCCATTTTTTAAGCAAGATATATTCTACCTTTTCATACATAATAGCTTTACTTTTCCCATCCTCTTCTGCTAGAATACCATATACCAAACGACCTGCTTTATTACTTGGAAGGAATGTGACCATACCTTGTGCCCAAGGATTATGTTCTGTTCTTATTCCATTTTTCTCGGTGATAATTGTTCTGTCAACAATTTTAAGAGTAAGTTTAAACTTTTTCTTAAAAAACGTAACTAATTGTTCTTCATCTAGGTCAGGAACATTAGACCCTACAGTTGCAATACCTCCAGAAAAAGCAAAGTTGTTTTTTATTTGTTCATTTTCAACTACATACTGGGCAGTAATATCATCCATCATCACAACATTTAGTCGGATATTTTGAGCAGATGCTGACTTAATAATAGCCTTAATATGATTTACAATTTTTGCTTTAGGATCTGACCATGGTTCAGGTGCCTTACTTTGGTTTTTAGTTTTGATTCCAAATTTTAATCTAATACCAATTCCTACATTTTCAGTATCCTCCACCAATGCATAACCAGTTGATAAAGATTGAAGAAGTACCATTTCATTTCTTTCATAGACACCATATGTTACCTTTGGTACTTGTTGGAATATTTTTTTTGCAATTTCCTCTTCCGAATGACCCGCATTGCGCATAGTTCTAATTTGAGTCAATTGCTTTTCTGTAAGCTTCAATTTCATACCTGCCTTTGGAATATCTCCTGATGCTAAAGCAATTGAATCTTGTTTCTTTAATGGCAACTCTGAATCCATTGCCACAAAGTCCGCAGCAACAATAGAACCATCTATAGATGCACTTTCCCATTTTAAGTCAGTTGACAACTCAGGAGTCAGCATTTCTTTATGATAGTATTTTATTGCTGCATTTTCATCCTTTCCGTTTACTCTAACCTCAATTCTCTTGGCTATTTTTTTAAACCAATCTTCAAATTTTACAAATAATGATTTTTCTTGTGCCATCTTTTACTTACTCTTTAAAGAAATTAATACGAGGCAATGCATCTTTGATTGCCTTTGTTAGTGGATACGGAGATGCTGCTTCATTCACGGATCCACGAGTTGAAATACCAACAAAAGGTTTTTTAGTACTCACTGTTGAAATTACAGCCCCTACAATTGTGTGACCTGCTGGTAAAGCACCATAATTAATACCCTCAGTGTCTAAAGGCATAGGTTTATGATTACCTGTTGCATCTTCTTTAATTACAATCGACCCTGCTTTGATAACAGCTTGCTTGTAATCAGTTGTATCGAGTGTTCGTCCCCCAATTACGGTTTCCATAACTCTAGGAACTACTATCGTATCATTGCCTGTGTCGAAGATTTCTTCTTCATTATTTAAACTTGCTACTACTCCCATAATGATTTTTTATAAATTAATACCCATCTAAAATTGCGTCTACGGCAGCATCAGAAATATCTTTACCACCTACACTATTGTAACTTGGAACTCCTGAGAATCCCATCGAGTCAACAACCGATTGTTTGAGTTCGCTGTATTCCGTTTCAAGGCTAGCTATTTCAGCTGATAAATCCTCTGATTCAAGGTTTACGCGATTCATCCAAGATTGCTTTTGTGCTTCTGGTAAGCTTTTTAAGACCTCTGATTTTGCAAATAAGTCAGTAACTGTACTTTGTTTTGATTTTACAACCTCACCTTTTTCAATTGCTTCAACTTTTTGAATTAAGGCTTTTGCCCAAGCTGGAGCATCATCTCCTTCTTCTTTCTTTTCCTCTTTTTTAGGATCGGTTGTCTCAGGTGCTTTTGATTTAGCTTCTAACGTTCTGATTCTATCGTCCTCTTTAGCAATCGCTGCAAAGTCCATCAAATCATTAGCGTCGTTAATCACTTGATCAATCGCATCATCTTCAGCATCATCTTCAGGTTTTTTTGCAAGTCTTGCCGAAATCTCGTCAAGCCTTTTTTGCGACAAGTTAGCCTTAGGGAATAATACCTTAAGTCTCTCCTTAATCTTTTCTGGTTTAACTGCCATAGTATGTTTCTTTTAAAAATTGTTTACAAAAACAAATGTAGTAATATTTTACTTATTTTGAACGATTCTAAATAAGGTTTTTTTTGTATTTTTGTTTAAAAAATTATTATGGATGAGGCACTTATAAGAAAAGTAGAAGAAATATCGAGGTGGATCGAAGGGACTCTTGACAATTCTAAGGCGATCCATGAATTATCTGCAATGAGTGATGATGGAAATCTATATATCGCAGTTAGCAACGGCAACACAACAGGGAAGACACTATACAGACCTAGCGAAGTTTCTATAGAGGAGTTTGAGAATTTAAGAAATATGCAACTTGTTTCTGATTCTGAATCTAATACAATTTTTATTCAAGATTCGGAGGGGAATATATTAACGTCGTTAAATCTGAATCTATTAACTAGAGATTTTGTTAAGCATACTGAACAATTCTTAGAACCTGAATCACAAAAACAAGCACGTATAAATATAGATGCTGTTGGAAACCCTGAAATGGAAGCAATCGATATTCCTGATTGGAGTACGCACTTACAAGAACAAATAAACTTTTAGAAACTATGGGAGATTTTATAACAAGACTATTTGCTGAAATTCAAGAATTACTTACAGTGATAGCGGTTAAAATGAACTTGCTTGACACGAATAAAGCAAACAAAAACTTAGACAACTTACCAAGTAACTTAACACCAACAGAAAAAACTACTATTCGAACTAAGATAGGGGCAATTGATTCAGCTGTTTTAGATGCCTATATTCCAAAAACTGAAAAAGGAAGCGCCAACGGAGTAGCAACACTAGATGGAACAGGACGAGTTCCTGCAGTACAGCTTCCGAGTTTCGTAGATGATGTAGTTGACTTGGTAGATTTTGTAGCCACAGCACCAACATCGGGTATGGTCGCTGGCCAAAAACGCTATTTAACAGGAACAAAAAAAATATTTACATCAACGAGTACAACGGCAGGAACTAGCTCAGATCCTGAAGCGGATAAAATTTATGTTAGAGTATCAACTAACACAACTTACCGCTGGTCGGGTACTGATATGATACAATTAGATTCGGGTTTAGCACTTGGAGAAACATCTTCAACGGCATATCGCGGAGATCGGGGAAAGATTGCCTATGATCATGCAATTGCAATGGGTGATGCTAATTCAGCAATTCCCGATTGGAGCACACAATTAGAGAATCAAGTAAACTTTTAACTATGGGGTTCATTAGTGATTTAACAATAAACATTACAGCTTTACGCATAAAAACTGGCGAAAAGTTGAATAAACTATATGCCGATATTGGAGATAAATCGCAGCTTACTACTTCGAATAAAACAAACTTAGTTCATGCTATAAATGAGCTAAATACAAATAGCCTTGGATTCGTAAAGAAAACTGGTGATACGATGTCAAGCAATCTTAATTTTAGTACAGATAATACAGGTATTGATCATAAAAACGATAAGAGGTTTATAATGTCTAGCACTAGTACTATTATCAGTGCTCAAGCTACAGGTAATCAAAGTACAGGTATTTTCTTTAGACCAACTAAATCAGATAATGCTAATGGTCAAATTCATATTAATGATGTGGGTGTACTTAGTACAAGAAATGAAATTAATACCATAGGATCGTCAGCTAGTTTATTAAGTTTATATAGAAACACTAGCGCTATAAACTCTTCAATTAAAATTAGTGTTACTGATGGAGATGTTTATACAGGGTTAGGAAATAAGGACGCATATGTAATAGGTAGTACACCAGATATCAATTCATCCTCAAATAGATGGGTGTGGTTTACTAGAGATGGCCAAATTGCTTCAAAACGAGATGGAGATTCATCTCAATGGAAGCAAGCTTATGATCGTGGTGATTTCAGAGATTATGGATTGGGTACCGCTACAACAACCTCAATCGCAATAAATTCAAATAGAAATAGAGGATTTTACGAAATACCTATAAATGACCCAAATTTACCAACTAATTTTGGAGGTACTATTGGAAATATGACAGTGCTTAAAGGCAATCATTTATTATTAACAAATAATGTTACTACTGGTACAGGCACAAAATTATTTTATGGGGTTTCTACTGCTTCAAATAATGCTCCTACAAATTGGATTGAATTATTACATACTGGTAATACTCCTAATGTAGTAACAGATTTAGGTAAATCAAGAAATCCTAATATTGGAGATCGTATTACAAAAGTTGTAAATGGTGTAGCTACTAACATAGACTATATAGGAACTCAAGTAATAGATATTAGGAGTACAACAAGTGGACTTGGATCAAATGGTAGTGCAGTATATATGCCTTCTTCTTTAAATATACCAAATAGTACATCTTTTACTTTATTTCATAATTTAACAACACCTAGTTTTAATAATTGGTATTCTAGTATAATTACAAAAGGTTGGACTAGTACTTATGCTTCTTGGAAAATAACAGGGTACGCGGGTGCAGAAACTAATAATGATTTAGATTTTTATCTAAGTCATACAAAAGTTGATGGAGTTTGGGGTAGAGATAGAAAAATTTGGGATGACTTGAATCTTCCTAATCCTGCAACTCGTCAATGGGTAGAATCTCAAGGGTTTTCTAAACAAACACTTGTAGCAGGAACAAATATTCAAATAAATGGTAGTACAATTTCTGCTACAAATACTACCTATGCTACTGGTACTTTAGCATTATTAAATACTGGAACTAATACGAATAACCATGTTTATTCTCCAAAAGTTATATCTGATTTTGTTACAGCCAAAATTACTCAAGGAGCCGATTCTATTTGGGAACATACGGCACAAGGAGGATTGAGAATTAGAAATTATGACTCTTTGGCAACTCGTGATGGAGCTATTGCAATTGGCCGTGGTGGTGGAGCAACTAAAACAAATGCCATCCAGATTGGCACAGGAGGTAATAGTGATGGAAATCATGGTGTACAAATAGGATATTTAGGTGTTAATTTAGGTAAGTACGGTGTATCAGTCGGTTCTTATTCTTCTAATAATGTAATGGAAGGAACTACTATTGGTTATTCATTACTAAATAACCAACGCGGATGTACTGTCGTAGGCAGATTTAATGATCCTACAGTAATCAATGTGTCAGAAACAATAACACCTAATAGTCCTTTATTTATAATAGGTAGTGGCGAATCTGAAATGATTAGATCAAATGCTTATGTGATGAATAATAATGGTGTTGGTACTTTTAGTAATAAACAAAAATATAGTTCAAACGTAACATCTTTCACTGGTAAAGAAATACCTACTGCAGAATGGGTTTTAGCTAACGGAGGTAGTAGTAATGGTGCGGAGGATTATATCTCTAGTAATGGTTCTCAGATATCACAATTCAGTGAATCAACAGCGAATAATAAACTAAGTACCTCCCCACTAAAAGCGAGTGGTGAGATTCTAGGGGAACAAGATATTATTGGATATACAGCTCCTACCCTTGTTTATTTAGGTAATGACGGTAAGTGGTACAAGTGGAATAGTAATGGAAATGCTGAATATGCAAATCTAACAACTACTGCAGGATTAGGCATCGCAATCAGCAACAAAGAAGTACTGTTAAGAGGTTATTACTATAGAACAATCTCTACAGAACTCACTACTTTGATGAATAGTGCTAATAGGTTTCACTCTTTCAATAAAGGTTCATTATATGCATCTCCAAGTACGAGTTCTACGGAAAGAGTTTTTGGTTATAAGTTAAAAAATAATATAGGATACTTTAATCCTTGGATGTTTAAATAATAGAATATGCCAACAAAAATAAAATTAGTAGCGGTTAATGACAATATACCACCAGAAGTTTTAGGTGATGTTAGAATAAGAGTTGTTAGAGGTCAGACAGTAAGTATTACTAGAGCTGACCTAACCAACTCTACTCCCGAATATTACCATGAGTTCAATAGACCTTTAGGAGGTGTAAAAATAGTTAGAGAAGGTAACAGATTTGAAAATATACTAATGCCAGGAGGTACAGGAGCAATAGCTACTTTATTAAACAATAATGCTGCTATATACGCCAATGGTCCTAATGCGTCTATATCAAACGGTGAAGTAACTAGAGCAACTTTAGATACTAATAACTTTAAGGTTAGAGGCAACAACATAGGTAGTGATTATGTAGAATTTGTTGCAAGTTCATATAATAATACTGCCAATACAGTATCTGGTTATAATAGGGAGCCTGCTAAATTGTTTATAGATGTAGTATCAGGAACTAATAGACCTCCTAGTGCTATTGGTGATAACTTAATAGAGTGCCCTATTGGTACGTTAGTACCTATAAGTTTAGCAGAATTTACAACTAATACTACACCTCCGTATAGAGATCCTGAGAATGATCCACCTCTAAAGGTAAAGGTTGTCACAATACCTCCTAGAGCAATACTAACTCATAATGGGGAAAGAGTATCTAACGGAGATGAATTTTTAGCTACTGATCTGAGTAGAGGTGAAATGAAAGTATTTTTCCCTCCAGGTACAGCAATTAATACTGAAGATGCTATTGTATTTGATGTAGCAGACGTTGGAAGTGGTCAATATTCAGGTTTATAATTATGGCAAAGATAAGATTAAGAGCAATAAGCGATCGTCTTAGTTCTTCAATAAGAACAGGTACAAACATATTTACATGGTCTGACTATGATATAGAAAGATACAATCAGTTAGATAGTGTAAATCAACGTGCAGGTAAAGGATACCGACTAGGAGTTAATGATGTTACAACAGATACATTTCCTCCATATATACCGAATGCAGGTAGAAAATTTGAAGCGTTAAAAATAGTCGAAATGAATACTATTAGTATACGATCTTTTCTACCGGGAATACCTATAAGGGATTTATCAGTTGGTGATATTATACCAAGAGATCATCTAGAGAGAGGTCTTATTGCAGTATCTTATGGTGGAAGTTCAGGTCAATATGAGACAAGAGTGGGATATGTAGATTTTCTATGGTCAGATGACGGAGTCAACTTCACTGAAGATACACGTCAAAGATTTTATCATATGCACGCTAGGAATGTTGATTATAGACCTAGCACACACGCTACTATTAGATTTAATAATCAAAACTACTTCAATATGTATAACACTGAAAGAGTTCAATATATCACACCTGATGATTTAAGAAACTCTTTAAGTTTCGAAGTAAATAACGCAACACTAACAAGTGACAGTCCAATAGTATTAGACTTCTTCAATACATTTCTAAACTCTCAGATACCTGCTAAATTACACATACAAGAAATAACAGGTAAAAATTGTTTAAAGTATTTTGGGGAATTAGTAGAAGTTGGTATGAAAATACCTTTTGAAGGTTTTAGGCAAAACAAAGTAACTATGGATTATAGTTTACATGACCCTACAAAACCTATGGAGATGAGAGTCTATATAGGAGAAGCAGCAACAGGAATATTTAGGGAAGATCCTTTAATTTAATAACTAAACAGAAATGAAAACAGAATCAAAAAAAACTCAAGAAACGAAATCAGTTGAAGAAACAGTAAACAAAATTTCAGTATTACACTTAGCTAAACTTCAAGCATCCAATGCAGAGATGGAGAAAGTTGATAAGCAAGCTATAGATATTCATTATCGTAGAGCCGAACTCAAACAATTACAAGCCCTCCTTGATGTATCGACAGAAAAGACCTTAAAGGAAAGAAACGACTTGTTTAATGAGATCTATGCAGCATACGGAACATTGAATATCGATTCGGAAACAGGAGAAATTAAAAATATGGAGTAATGAATATACAGCATTTATTTGTTAGGACAATGCTACTAACTGAGCCATGTGTTAAGTTTTCCGATAGGCTAGATTACTACTTATCCTTGATCACTCGATTAGCACCAGTCGCCTTTATTTTAAGTCAAATAAATTGGTGGTTTACAGAAAATCAACAGTTTGGAATTTTTATGATTATTGCATTAGCTGTTAATATGGGAGTGGGTGCAGTATTCCATTTAGTAAAAAAAAGCTTTAGTTGGTGGGATTTCTTGGTTAGAAATGCCTTCATGATACTAGCTGTATCTGTAGTATATATAATGCTGGAAATGCTAAGATATACAGCAGGCGATAATCTAGTTGGAGAATTGTTTAAGATATTAATCCAAATAACAACTTTACTCTACCCAACATCAAAAGTTTTAAAAAACATCCACATTTTAAGTAGGGGAAAATACCCTCCAGCTTTCATAATGGAAAAGCTGTATAATTTCGAGAAGAATGGCGATTTAAAAGCCTTCTTTGATAGTAAGAATAAAGAAGAATAGTTTTACAAATAAGTAAACTACATATTTCGAGAAGAAGGATATCTTGAACCCCTTCTTCTATTTTGGACTAAAAACAAAATGTCACAAGACAAAGTATTCCCTTCAGCGGGACATCACGACAAGGATCCAGGAGCAGTTGCTAATGGATTTGTCGAAATGAAAGAAATGGATGCCTTCAGAAATTTATTGATCGAGTACTTAATGTACAAAGGGCATCGATACATTACAGATGAAAACTGGGAAACTAACACCCAATATCAAAGCAGAATTAAGCCAGTTAAAGGCGATGTGGTCCTAGATATGCACCTCAACGCAGCTTCACCTTCAGCAACCGGATGCGAGGTATTTGTTTCCAACAATGCAGGTCAAACCTCCAAAGACTTTGCAAAAGAATTAGTCGATGGTTGTTCTTGTATTATGCAAATTGCTAACCGTGGAGTAAAGCCAGAAAGTCAATCCGCTCGAGGAAGATTAGGTATTCTAAACAAACCAGGTACCGCTGCTCTTATAGAGTTCTGTTTTATCACCAACGTAAATGACATGAAAGCTTTTCACAGCAAACAAATGGAATTAGTACAATTTGTTGGTGATTTATTAATCAAGTACGATCAAAATAAATAGCCATGAGATATACATACATTTTATTTGCTTTGTTACTCGTTGGTTGCGGTTCGCGTAAAGTAGATTTACAAAAGCGAATCAATGATATCGAAACTAATCTAAAGGTAAAGATTAAAGAACTTGAAGTCGAAAGAAGCAAAATGAAAATCTATGAAAGCTCAAGGGTTTTCAAAGCCGATTCGATAGTTGAAAAAGACGGTAAACGCACAATCTACAATCCTAGTTCCGAAGAGAAAGAAAAATCAAAAGAAGAAAGTACTGAAAAGGAAAAATCAAAAGAAGAGAATATTCAAGAAAACACTAAAGACAAGAGTACAATAAAAGATAAAACAGTTGACAGGAAGCAGTTCAACTGGTGGGGTATTATTATACCAATTGCGGTAATAGTATTTCTAATTTACATTTTCAGAAAACCATTGAAAAAAGTAAGCCGACTGTTTTAGTCGGCTTTTGTACTTATAATTAATATAACCCTGGAATACTATTGTAAAATGATTCAATATTGTCTTTAATTTCAACTACATCATCTATAACTTGTACATCTTCAGTTACTTCAATACAGTTTATTTTTTCTGTTAAAACTTGATCTACTGGGATTACATAGTTATTTTTAGTACTAAAGTCTCTTGCAATTAATTCTAACTCAAATTCTATCTCTGATGTGTTATGTTCAATAAGCATATCAATCTTTATTATATCGAAATCCTTCTGTACCAAAGGAGTGTCTAATTCCTCAAATACATTAAGATATTTTTTATTAGATAATTTACGTACCCCTTTGGTAAATTTGATTCTTACTTGAGAATGTTCTATAACTTTTAATCCTGTATTCTTTAAGTAAATTTTAATTGTAACAAAAGAACGATTAATATGGGTATTAGGTTTAAGTATATCGCTATGAATATTCTTTAAATAACTAAATTTTGAGACTGCCTCTGCAATGTACTTAAATTGCTCTGGTATTATTTCTTCTTCCTTCTTTTTATACTTAGTTACTTCTTTTATAAAATTAGGTTTAAGTATTTTAGGTTCAAAAAAAACTGTTATATCATATTCTGTCCTTGAGCTTAATCCACATAAATACCAATTAAGAATATTAGGATATTCTTCTAATAAATCTTCGATATCTTCCCAACAAAATAAATCAATACTAAAACCTCCTGCTTCAATAGATTTAATATTTTGTTCTCTAATATATTCTTCAATTCGTACATCTTTATTTGAAGAAGTTGCAAAAATAAATTCCCCTAACTGAGGTTTAAAGTTTTTAGCTAGTTTAATTTCCCTATCAATTTCAGCTATAGTTAATTTAGCATCTGTATAATCATCTTTTCCTTTACATTGTATACCAAAATAATGTTGTTCTCCTTTTGGCTTCCCATAGATATCAACACCACTTTGAGATTGTCCAGATCTACCATTTTTTTTAATTTTAATTGGTATCTGCCACATTTCTCCCCAAAGTTTTTTACACAAACTTTCAAAATCTTGCCAATTTACCGGCTTTCTTATACTTTTTTTCATCAATGTAAAATGCTTAAATTATTTACTCTCTCAAATCTCGATTCAGTTCGTAAGTTAAGAAATAATAAAAGAAAGTAGCTTTCATCGATTTGGTTAACCCGCGATTCCCCGAGAACATTTCACTCAAGGAACTCTTATCAATGGCTAATTGCTTGATTAAATCATTTCGTTTGATTCCAAATTCATCCATTTTACTCTCTACCCAACCAATGGATATATCATCCACTTGGAGAGAATAAACAACGGGAATAATCTTTGCATCAGGAAACACTTCGCGTGCTCGTTCATGCAATTGCTTTTGGTTCAAAATAAAGCCATTTACCAACCTAGATTGAGTAATCTTTACTTGGTTATCCTCCAAGATATCAATGTCAATTCCTGCAGCTCTATAAGCTGAGATTGACTTATTTTGTGATGCTGTCAATGTTTTCATAACGTAAATTATATAATAGCAAGGGCGGGAGGTGTTACCCTCCCTATTTTATTTTAATTTCTCTAAGATTTGTTAGGTCAAAAATTGCTAGTTGTTCGTTTTCTTTTGCAAACTCTATTGCTTTTTGTAGTTCAGAGTTTTTGAAGATTTTAATACTATCGAAGTAGTATTGTTTGTTTTCATCATTTAACCACCCTCCAACTATTTTTTGATGATTTAAAGAGTGTTTAATTACCGTTTGAAGTGATTGCTTACCGAAGCTGTTTTGTGTTTCTAGGTATGCAACACAGATGCCAAATTTGATTGGTTTCATTGTTTCGATGTTAAGGGTGAAACCGTAAGGATTGTTTTGTGAGTATTCCCAAACTCTCTCGATTAAATTTTCCATTTTTGTAACTTGTTTTGTTTAACGTTATATCAAAGAACCCTTGCTTGTTTTGTTAGAACAAATATAAAACAAAAGTTTGTGAATCGCAAACTTTAAAACAAAAAAAGATAAAAAAAAACTGCTCTTTTTTAGAACAGTTTTAGACGTTATTTATAATTTATGAAATCAATACTTTCAATGCGTAAGGTCTTCCAACGGATATCTTGACATCTCCTTTCTTATTATAGCTATTATCAACTAATCCAGCACTATAAAACTCATTCTTATCTTCTTCAAAACAACCTGAAAATCTAGGTGTTTTCCCCATTCCATGAGTCTTAGCCGATATAATGTAATAATATCCTCCATCTCCGCGCTCTTTCCAATCATCTAAATTAATTGTGTGTGGGTAAACATTAGGTATTATAAGAGATATCCCAGCTAATATAAAGCCAAGAAAAGTTGCACCAAACGCAACTATTTGTTTTATATCACTCCAATCTGTTGGAACTACTGCAAATGTAACACCAATAACAAGAAGAACGATATATGCTCTAATTAACAATTTCCTTTTATTCATAACTACTTTATTTAATACCCATTCTTAAATCAGCTCTAGACTCACACAATTCGTCTTGCTCTTTAACTAAATAAGGAACATCCATAGGAGTATCTAACACCTGAATGTAATAAGATACCTTCGTTCCCATTTCGTCGGTCTCAGTAAAGATTTTCTTAACCACACATTGGTAATCGATTCCACCCGTATGAAACCAAACGAAATCGTTCAAATCATATCGATTGTGGGTTAATCCGTTGACTGAGGGTTTTATGTATCTATTTTTTTTCATAGCAATTTTTGTTAAACAAATTTACTCTTTTTCTTTAAATAAATAGTTCATTCCAATCAAAATAAGGTACATTATAAAACTAAAAATGAACAATTTAAAAGGAGTTATTACAAAATCAAATATACTATTCGCTCTTGTAATCAACCATTGACCTAATGCAAAAATCATAAACATGGCTATGATAAACTGAAAGACTTTAATTAGTTTTTGTAGGATCTTCATTTTGCTGTTTTGTTTCGTTATTAATCAACTCTAATTCCTCTTCAGTGTTTTGATTCATATCCAAATACTCGACAGCTGTTCGCTTACTCATCACGCCAGATGTTACCGCTTGAGATACTGTTTCAACTGCTTCTTTTAAGTCCGTAGGAAGAATTGAATTAAACTGGATATCGTAGAACAAATCAGATGCTTCACTAGCTAATTTCGTGTTTGTGGTGGTGGTAATCCCACCGATCAAAATATTGATAATACGCTCAATCATCGTGCGGTTGTCGCCCTCGTTTAAAGACGCTTTGATATTAGAATCCAAAAACATAAGAGTTAAAGCAACACCCGAAATATTTCCAAGGCCCTTTACATTATTGAATGAAAGATTAACTGTTGAAGTGAGCCCATATATTAAGTCCTCAAGCTTATCAAGTTCCAATTTAACGCTATCAGACGAATTAGGATTTGTAATTAGCTCCACATCTCCTTTTATTTCATTACCATCATCGTCAAATTTGATAGGAATCATCCACGCTTTACCATCTTCATCCTTTTCAGGGGCATTCTGCACATCTCCAAAGATTTTCACCATTGGATGTGCTGTATAATCATTGGATCCACATAATTTAGATAGAGTCACTTCAATTCTATCAATTAAGCTAATCGCATCATGCCACTCTGTATTTTCTTGGTCTACATAATCAATGGGAATCCTATCGAATCCATGAGGTTCTTTCTTTACTTCATCATTCTCAGAATTTGTTTTGTAAACATTTGTTTTATCATATATCCAGGTATGTGTTACAGACTTTTCCTTGTTGGTTACTTTGAATTCCCAAACAAATGCTTTCATATCACCTAGGTCGTCGAAATAAGGAAACATTGAGCCTTTTCTATTATCTAACAGCTTTACTTTAATTTGCTTTTTAACATCGGTAAAACCAAGTTTTGTAAATGCCTTTTTGATAAAAGAACTCTCTTTTATATCAGAAATATAAAAGAGTAACGCACCTTCAGTTTGGGCTTTCTTTAAGTAAACTAACTTCTGAATCAAATGATCAATTCGATTAGATACCCAAAGTTTCTTTACTAAATCTGGTAGTTTTGATTTCTTATTGTCTGTATTCGCTGTAAGGGTAACAGGTTTTCCAACCTCAAAAGCAGTCGAATTGGTTACTATCTTTTTTTGAAAAGGAATAGACAACTTTACTTGAGGAACATTCTTTGTCCCGGATTCAGTTTTAACCATTTTATCCTTTTGAACATTTCCGACTTGCGCGTCCCGGATGTCCCTTTCATTTTTGTAAAACTCGCTGATTATTTGATCAATTTTACCGCGGTCTTTACCTTTCGATTTAAGCACTGCAATAGCAGCATTCTTGTCTTTTTTTAATTCATCTAAAATGTTTTCCATTAAATATTCATTCCCTTCAAAACTGACGAGTCAGTTCCATAAACAGTACTTTGATTGCTGTTATGTGAAATATGGCCATATCGAACCGCATCCCAAATGTGATTGTACTTGTCGATAGGTTGGTTAATCATTATGCCGTTAACCTCTTTGTATTTATAATTTTCTTTTTCCTTTTTTACCTCTTTGTAAAGATGATTCTTTACACAGTGTATTTTCTTTTTCTTCATAGAACCAAGCCAATACATAACAGACTTGCTTTTCTTGATTTTGAATGCCTTTTTAAACCCATGTTTTTTCAATCCCTTAACCATTTCAATGGTACCTTTGTTTTCTCCAGTGTATTTGTCAGCAGAATCACATGCAATAAGGTCTTCTACGTCAACTCCAACTGATTCGAAAAAAGAAGCGAGTTCACCATCTGTTTCTATGGGCTGGTATGAAAGAGGTTCAAACCAAATGTTATAATCATCCTCTGCATATTTAACCAATACATTCGGATCCGTTGTAAAACCAAAGTCATTAGCGTATGTATAAGCCATGTCGGGAAATTCATTAATCCATGTTAAATGCTGAATGATTAATCCTTTCATTGCTCCACGTAGACCTAGACCGTAAATTTTCCAATATTCAGCATCTGCTGTTCCTGCATTTACATTATCTACATGAATTGGCGGTTGATTCTTTTCGTCTATTGGTTTGCCTTTATACAATAATTCCCCATCAAGCGTGACTTTATACGTTCCAGGCTTCCAAGGTTCTGTTCCTAATATCTTATTTCTCTCTTGAATCTTTATGTATGGATTTTGTCTAAATGTTGTTCTTAAAAAGCCTACATCAGGTCTATTTATAACATTATCAAATACCCAATGGTCTGTAAAAGAAGGGTTGTAATCAGCCCACCAAAACTTACGACAACGCATTTCAACCTGATCAAATACCGTTTTTTTGATATGCATCACCTCATTGAAAAAAGCATAGTCACAACCTCCACCGTGCTTTCCATCTCCTAAGAAGGAAATAGTATTTTTACCGATTTTAAATGATTTTACTTCTTGTGCATCATCGAATGGGTTAGGTAGACCGAAATCGTCTAGGCGGCGCTTAAAATCATCGTAGAGCGTTGTTTTAAACTCGTTATACGTTTCACGATAGATGTTTATAGTACATTTTGTTTCCACGAATAAACAAAGCCAAATAATAATATCAACACCCGACCATGTTTTACCAGAACGCGATGAACCCTCTAAGAGCACACCGCGATATCCTGATTTTAATTTGCCGTATTCGTCATATTGTTGGGTTGTAATGGACTCATAAAGGAATTTATAGTTTGGATTGGTTAAGGCACTCCATTCGGGAAATAAACCATCAATTAACTCCAATTGCTCTAATTCAATAATCTCCTCATCAGTCAGTGCACATTTATCAGCCATTATCTAACTTCTTCCTAAGTTCTTGAAGTCTTGACTTTCTTTCATCATTAGACATGACAAGAACTGAAGTCTTTTGGGCGTTATCCTTTTGATACCCGCCCAGGTGACGCATAAGCTTTTCAGCAGCATCTAATTTTCGAACAATCTTTACTTTTTGAACTTGGCCAACAGACTTTTTATCGGATCCTGAACCTCGGAACTCTTCAAAGGTTTCGACCTCTGAAATCATTTGCCGCGCATGGATAGGTATTTGATGAATAGGTTTTAAGCAGCCTTGGTCGTCGTAGAGTTCTGCAATATCGAATCTAACCATGTCAGCCAACGAGCTTACTATCTCATCAATAGTAATTTTGTTTCGTTCCGCAACAACACTTTGCAGTTGTTCTATCCTCGTCCTAATATCGTCCCTAAGAGATAGTACGTATGCTTTGTTATTAATCGTTTCATCTTTCATCTTTGAACAGTTATAACTCATACGATAAGCTGCAGACTTATTTCCAGTTTGGATATAGGCCTGACAAAATGCTTCTTGCTTAGGAGTTAGTTTAATGTTCATGATGAAGAATGATTAAGAAATAGAAATAAAGGCTAAATGAGCATTATCTATTGTAGTGCCTTCGATGACCTGCTCAACAACATCCAATACAGCATAACCGATTTGCTCTGGATTAGAAGTTTCTTCTCCATTGACAAATAGTTTCCCGTTTTTGATTTGAATGATTGTTTCTGTGTTTTCTGTTTCAGGACCTGTTGGTGTAGATCCTTCTTCGATAGTTCCCATTTAAGTTTTAGGAATCAGTGCCTTGTTATAGGCGAAATATATGTCTTGTAAGACATTAACAAAAATAGATAAAAATCGTGTAATTGCAAAAGGTAAAATTAGGGTATAAAAAAAGCGGCTATAAAAACCGCTTAAATATTTCATTTATTTACTAAACGTTTGATTATATGTTTTAAATTCCATATAAACTATCAATTCTTCCCCCAATTTTGTAGTATGTATGGCTTTTGCATCGGGATTACTTCTTTCTCCATGAATAGGTTCATCTACTAATACCCCAAATTCAATAAGATCAATAATTTTACCTTTCAATTCTCCAATAATCGTATGTGTTTCTTCAGATAAGGATATAACTCTAAACAAATCTAATAATTCATTTTTTTTCATACTTTCATACAAGGAGTTTAATTGATCATTAGAAATGTGACAATAATCAACACCCTTTAACCAAAACAACATCTTTAGTCCTTTAGGTGTGAACTCTAAATTTTCTATTTTGCTTGCTATTGTATTAGTTGTTGTTTTGGTCTTGCATAAATCTAAATCAACAAACAAATCTATCATAGATGTTGTTGATGCTTTTAAATTATACCCCTGTTTAACATATATATCCGTTAATGCATTTAAAATAGATGGAATAGATATTTTTAATTTTTTTCCTTTTTTAAGTGCCCATAGAAGTAGTCCGGTATAATGTTGAATCTCTTGATCAATAGTTACATGGTTCTGAACACCAGATACACTATTTTTGAAATTATTCAGATCATCAACTTTTTGAGTTATTATTTCATGAGCTTTTTTATATTCATCATTTGAACTCACTAACTCAACTATTTTAATTTCATCTTGATGTTTTTCTTCTGTGAGGCTAGTCACTTCATTATTTAAAGTATCTCTTTCTTCTTCTAATTTGTTTTTTTTATCTTCAAGTTCTGAAATTGTTTTAATCCCAGTTTTAACTTCTAAAACTCTGTATTCTTTTTCGGCTTTTTTTAATTCAATTTCTAAAGCTGTATCATTTCTTTTTTTTGTGATTTTACTTAGTGATAATTCTATTACAAGCATTATAAAAGGAAAAACAAAATTACCTACAGCAGCTATTATTAATGGATATAAATATCTGGTGGGTTCAAATCCATTTTGTTTGATAATTTTTATTACATATTCAATAGGGTAATTTGATTTCCATATGAACAAAATTATATCCCAATTCCAAACGATTAATATTACAAAATAATAAAAGAAAATAGGCATTTTAAGCCTATCCATTGTATATTCTTTTATTTCTTGAAGATTACTTTTTATATCATCCATTAGAGAAAAGTTTAAACAACAAATATAATCACTAAAATAGTATTTACTATAGAATAAAAAAGATGTCTTAATGTAAGATAACACAACTCTTGTTGATTGGCCTTTTTAAGCCATCTGTGTAAAATCAACTTCTTTATTTTACTGTCTTGATATACGAAGACAGTAATTAATTATTGGAATTAATGGAATTAGTCTTAACTTAGCTATAGTTCATTTTTTTAAAACCATAATTATAAACAACTGACAAACAGACATCAACATGATTTAACAATAGGGAATGAGTGAATTTTAGGGGTATTATTTTATTTCGTAATTTTACTAAATGAAAAAAGCCGAAGGTGAGAGTTCGGCTTAGTAATTATTGCCCCACACGTTTATGAGGGTATTTAAAATATCATAGACACTTAAAATTCTAAACAGATATGACAGAATTTATTATGGCGCTATGTACATTAATTGTTGTAGCGAAAGTATTTGAGAAAAACTAATTTTCAAGGGCAGTGTTAGCGCACTGCCTTTTTTTAACTCAAAACTCTTTTACAAATGTAAAATATTTTTCACACTTAAACAAGAAAATGTAAAATAGTTTTTACATTTAAACATTCATTTACAGTCTAATATCACATATTCAGCTTATCATAATACCAAAAAAAAGCAGGTAATAATACAACGATAGCTCCTAACCATAGTACAAGGAACCTCCATATATCGTCGGTATTCCCTATCTTGATAAAAACCATACCAACTAATACAATTGATACAGCTAAAAGTGGTTTTAGTTTTTTTCTCATAATCCTAGTTCTTCGATAAATTTGACTATTTTTTCGTGGGTATTAGCTTCTTGTATTTCTTGATCATTCAATGATCTACGCGCATCATCATACCCTAAATCATGCTCTATCATTTTTCTAGAACGGTATCTTCCTGCAATCATTTTTAATATTGACTTAGAATTCAATGATTGTGCAAATTGTTCTCCTGATCTAAAACCTTTCTTATAGGCTTCAATAACGCCTAGGTTTACCTTTTTTACATCTTTAGCATATTTATATGCTTGTGCTGTTAATTCACTGTCTGTCATAATTTAATTTCTAATTCTTTTTCTGTAAGGACGAAATAAAGGTTCTGGAGTTGGTGTAAAAACCTAACTTCTGTAACTATTGGCAACACATGATTTACTAATTCAATAATAAATTGTCCGTGAAAAAATGTAGCATGTATTTCCATTCTCAAATTAGGTATAGGTAGGAAATAAATTACACTTGAACGTGTCTTATTCTTTCTGAATCCACATTGCAGCAACCTTTCTTCTGTTAGTTCAATTGGCTTGATGAACTCATTCAATTGCCCAATCTCTAACCCTTTTAAATCACCTTTGGTAGGCATTACCCTTATGGATGAATCAGAAAAAGGAAATGACTGTTTTTGATCACTGGTTAGTGTTTTCTTTTCAATTCCTGTAACTATAACAGGAACGTTTTTTAGTTTTGGATGGTACCTTTGATTATCAACTAACACTAAGTTTCCCAACCTCAATTCGCTTGCTTGTATCATAACTCTATTTGGTTAATTGCGGTTTTGGTTAATTGTCTACTTTTTTCTTCTGTTGTAACTAGGTCTTCAATCAGATAATCAGCTTCTTCCAAGTCCAAAGAAATAACGGTGCCTTCATTTAATCTAAAGGATATGATTTCATCATCTGCATCCCAAAACCATCCCTTAAATAAAACACATTCTCTGGCTTTTCTGTATTCATAAGCTTCTGGTGTATTTTTACTTTTTATAGGCTCTTTACTAAATCGGTCTAATAAAAATTCGCTTATAATTGGTTCATCTAAAACATTCCCGTCTAAATCACACGGAATAAACATCCCTAATTTTAAAGGTTGTTTTAAAAAATCAGCATATCTAGTTATTTTCCAAAATGCTTCTTTATACGTTTGCATTGGATCCTTTCTTTGTTCCAAAACAAAATCTATCATTGGTATTAATTTCATAACTTCAACTTTTTAAAAATTTGTTCAAATAAATATTGCGTATAATACGCTTGAAATTCATCGTTTTTCAAGTCTAAATCCTGATTCACATAGTCAAACATCATATTGACCAAATGCACTACCTCGTGCACTAAAATACCGATGGAAAACCGACTTGGTTTTAGTACTAAATAAAGATTGTCTTCAACTGGAGATCTATATACAAATGCTGTTGTAGTTTCTGTATTAATAAGATCATGTTTCTTTATTAAATCAGATATATCATCTTTAAAAACAACATTTATTGGTTGTTTAAATATGGGACACTGTATAGTGAATTTCATAATTTGTCTTTTACTTCATCCAATAAAGGAATTACTGTTTCTAGAATTTCTTGTTTGTTTCTTAGGTCATTGAAACATTGTTTTATGGCCTTGTGAATTGACCTATTCTTTTCTTTGATTAAATAATAGTCGCATACAACATTCTGTATATATCGATTATAACCAAGTTCCGCGATGAAGCTTTTAATCTGTTCTTCTTGATTTATTTGCTTCTCCATACTTTTGATCATAACATTCTTCACTACATACAACACATAAGGCTGTTAATTTTTCTTTCATAATACTTGGAATTAAAAAAGCACTCGTAATGAGTGCTTTCCTGTTGTTTTAATTTTCTTCGATTGCTACTATTTTCTTGGACCATTCAATAGCTTCTTCTGCATTTTCAACTGCGAGCCAAATGAATTGAGTTCCTAAGAAAAGGCAAATTCCCTTGTTTGCTCCTGTGTCGCCTACTAATAGTTTAGGTTCATACTCTTCGTCGTATTTTTCATCGAATTCAGCTTTTGCTTCATCACTGAGAATACTTTTCTCATAATAGAAATAAGGATCTTCCGATTCTTCAATTTTTTTAAAACCAAGAGGTAAAAACTTCTCATCGTTCTTTTTAAAAAACTCTTCTCTATTCATCTTAACTATTTTTGTGTTTAACAAACAAACGATCATTGCTATCATAGTTCCAACAATCAGGACAAAAATGATCATCTCTATTTTTTATCCAGTCAGATTTCAATGCAATTTCTTCTGCTAAATTTTCATCAGCATATGCTTGTTTAAAATCTTCTCCACAGTTATCGCATGAAACTGTATACATTTCTACTTTTTCTATTGACATTATGTTTTGCCGATTACTACAATCGGGAAGTTTTATTCGTTAGCTATTCTCCTTATTTCATCTATGATATAATCTTCTTCTGTCATATCATCACCAGTAAAGGTGTGTTGTTGCTCGACATATTGTTTTGCATCACTAACTAAATCTTGACAGAAATGCCTAATGTTATTATTATTTTTTTCTGTTATGAAACGATGTATGTCACGTTTTGTGTAACTTGGTTGATCACTTAGTGCTATTGTACATTTATCAAAAAATATGTTTAGCCTCTCTTGCTTTGTTGCGGGAACGTTATCTGTTTTGTCCATAATTCCGAACCACTTACTACAAGTGGGAAGTTTTAGAAGTAAAAGACCTTCAGTAAATGAAGATCTTTTGATTTATTATTGCCCTAAAATAATTGGAGTTTTCCCGTCTGTGATAATTACTTTATTGCTAGTAGTTCTCATTGCTTCAATCCACTTTTCTTGCAATACCTCTTTAGTTAATCCTTGTGAGGTAATTCGATTCGTTTCTGCGTCAATTTTGGCTTTTTCCAATAGCATCTTAGAGGTTTCCAACTGATTCTTTACTTCGTTTGCCTTTTGTATCGCGTTATTTCGTGCTTCAATTGCGTTGGCCATACTTTGCGGAGGTGTTAATCCACTAGTTAGTGTATTAAGCCTAAAATACTTTGATTCGAATTTTACTACTAGGGCGGTTTCCACTTGTTTTTCAAACGATCCTAAATTATTCATCAAGGAATCTGTAGTATAGTTTCTTGCTACTTCTCTGTACGTATCAACAACTAATTTATTCAGGATGTTGTTTTCTACATTGTCGAGAAAATCACTCCCCGTGCCAAGATGTTTGTAGTTTAAGATAATTTCAGGCCCTTTACCACGCATGGCTTGATAGGTATAAGAAGGATCTACTTTAAATACTCCCGCGTCTTTTGCAGAAATGTTGACTTGGTCTGCATCACCTTTTTGTTCAAACATAGGCACTTCGTATAGTTCAGATCCTGGTCCGAGTGGTCCTTGCGCTCCGGTCACGATTTTAAAACTTTCGATTCCGTTTCTACCAAATTCGGTCATCAATACTCCTTCGTAATTGGGTTCTGGTCTATTGCAAGAAGTTGTTGCAAATACTAATACTGCTGCAATAGCTAAAAATTTGATTGTGTTTTTCATTTTACTTGTTTTTAAAAATTTTGTTATATGGTATTACTATTAATACTCCGATGATGATAATTAAGAATCCAATACCAAGTAATGGGTAGGTGGTTCTAAAAAGGAATTGTGCTATAATCAATACTAGAATAATTGATACGCAGAAAATAAATACTCTCATTGTTTACATTTTTTAAAACGGTAAATCATCATGATTACCTTCGTTATACTGTGGTACTGGAGGGAACTGTTGTCCTTGTGGAGCTTGTTGTGCAAACTGATTTGGCATTCCTTGATTGCCTTGGGGGTGTTGGGCAAAACCGTTTCCTTGTTGAGTGTATTGCCCCGTGGGCGGTTGCTGATAATTATGCTGTTGTGCATTATTAGGTATATTCAAGCTTTCAATTTTCCACCCTTGAACTGTATTGAAGTATTTTACTTCACCTTGTGGAGATGTCCATTCTCTTCCCCTTAAATTGATATAAACTTTAACGGCATCTCCTGGACGAAACATGTCTAATAAATTCACCTTATCTTGATGAAACTCGATTAAAATGTCTTGTGGGTACTGTTCTTCAGTAGTCAATACAAGTTCTCTTTTTTTGAATGCTTGACTAACATGTTGTGGTTGGCCAATCATTTTTACTCTTCCTGATATATCCATTATGTATTTTGTTTTGAAGTGAAAAGTTTTCCAAGCTTATTAATTGCTTGTTTTTGTTGTTCATGAGAAGGATGTGTGTAAATTTCTAAAGTCATTTTGATATCAGAATGACCAAGCATAGAACTAGTTGTTTTAACATCGATATTAGATGCAATACAGTTACTAGCAAAACTGTGACGGAGTCCATGAAAAGTTATTTTCGGAAGACTTAATTTTTCTAACACTACAAAATAGTGATTGCGCAGTAATCGATTATCTAATGGTTTGTCAGAAAACTTGCTAGAAAAAATATAGCTCGTTAATGATTTATTAGGCGCGTATGTATTGACAAGTAAATCTAAAATAATCTGGGGAACAGGAAGTTTGCGTGTGCTTGATTTTGTTTTAGTTGTTCCAATATTAATACGAGTTTTTACTACGTTATTATTTGAATCTAAAACAGCTACTCGTTGGGCTGTTCTACTTATGGATACCATTTTAGAGTTAATATCAAAATCGCCAAATTGTAGCCCCGTAACTTCACCTATTCTTAATCCTAGGCTAAGTCCTACTAAAATTGCAAAATAATAAATGTTCCCATTTGCATGTTCAAGAAGATAACTTCTGAGTTTTTTTATTTTGAAAATATCGAGAACATCTTGCTTTTTCATATTTCATCAATTATGATTCAATCCAAAGTTTGAACTCTGCTTCAAACACATTTTTGCCTAAACCAGCAATACCTTCCGAAACATTTTTGTAGCCTTTAAATATTGCAAATTCATGTTTTTGCGCATATACATCACCAGGTAAAGCTTTAGGCTCGTCTGATTTCTCTATATTAATAACTCCTGAAGGTAGATAAAGACCTTTAGATGCTTTAAAAGCATCAATTTGAACCTTAGCATTACTTATAATTGTACCAGCAATTTCATTAATTACTTTAGCATCTTCACGTTTAATTTTACCTTCTCTTAGCTGATTCATTGTATCAAAAAGAGTATTATTCAGTGTTGTTAAATCATTCATCTGTTATGTCTTTAAGTTGTTTTTTTAATTTACTATTAAGCCTAATCGCTTGTTTTATGTCAGCAGGATATCGCTGAATGGTATTTCGTCGCATTAGTTCTGCATTGCTTATACATTCTAAGTTATCCAGTTGGCAGTCTAAAGAGTTTCCATTTTTGAATACAATATTTTGACCTTTAGAAATCTTTCCATTAGTTGTTTCCCATATCCAAACATGTTTAAAAAGGAGTTTTTTGTTCCCTGGTAGTTTTATCATCCAATAAACCTTTCCGGAGGAATCTCTTCGTTGTACCTCTTCGAAATCTTTCTTAGCATTAGCAGGTACATTTCCTTTCTTAAAAAATGTGTGTTTCATTTTTTCGTAAACTTCTTTGTTGATTTTTTTCCCTTTATTATGGGGAACACTACCTTTTTTAATTTGATTTCTTTTAGCTCCTTCATTGAATTGCATATTGTAACGTGAGTTATCTCTTATCCATTCAATGTCTTTTTTTAAACCCAAGGACCAAGCTTTATTACGTATAGCGTAGATTGACATTTTAAAATCATCTGCGATTGATTGCGTTAAAGTGGTTGGGTAAATTTCTTTTAACTTTTGTTCTAGTTCTGATGTCCATATGTATTTATTCTTTTTTTTCATTTTTTACACTTCTAATTCTTGTAGGATGTTTTTTAAATCCGTAACAAAATCTTTATAATTGATCGTTGTGTATCGAAGAACACACCAACCATCAATTTGAGCGAGATTATATTTTGTGCAATCACTCGTATAACCTAAAACAGTTGTGTGTCCTGACTTCTTACTCATCAAGCCTTCATATTCAACTGCTATTCTCAATGATTTTATTTGGAATGAAATATCAAAACGGAATCTTCTTTTGGAGTGGAATTTTGTTTCCGTTTCGTAAGGGATTTTTAGAATTGAAAGATGGTTTTTTATAAATACCAATCCTTCGGGATCTCCCTTTGGTAGTTTTGTTTTTGTTTGCTTCTTTGTTTTAGGAGGCTTAGGCAAGATTCCTCTGACAATCAAATCTGATTCTCTCCAATTCTTCATTTTGTAGTTTGGAATCTAAAAGAAATATATCAGCTCCTTGATGGTTTTATTACTGATTGCTTGGGGATAGTTCTTGTAGCAGTAGCTTTCTGAAGAGCTTTGCTTATAGCTGCCTGTACGGGTTTCAAAATTCCTAAACAGAATACTGCATCATCTATAGATCTAGTACTTCCTGGTTGAATTCCAAGCTCTGTAAGGTCTTTGTTTAACTTGTTTAAGCCTTCGATTAATTTTTCTTTCTCTGACATAACTATACTTTTTTATTAATTAATGCGTCAACTAATTTTTGCGTTTTTAACCGAGTATCAAGCGTCTCATCAATACAATCTTGACATTGTTTACTACATGAGTCTGGATGCAGTATTTTAATCTGATCTTTTAAAGGCACTCCTGTATTCTCTAATTCTTTAGCCGCGTTATTGTACTCATCAATACAAAAATCAGTACCTGTATGTATTTTACAATAGAATGTTTTTTCCATTATTCCTAAGTTTTTCAATATCTACATTCCACAGATTAAGTTGCCCTTTTACATTCAAGATAGGTTCTTCAAATAAAACATGGTTTTTTAAAACCCAATTCCAAATTGGTTTTGTTCCAGTTGTAGCAACTTCAGCCCAAATAGAAGGATGGTTTTGAACACAATCGACAATCTCAACTTTACCGATAATAGCACCTTGAGGAGCTTTAACTAAATCTTTATTCAGAAATGCATGAGCTAAATCAATGTTTTTCTCAGACATCATTTCATTAAATTGAAAATAACTGAGGTCTGAGTGTTGATCATATTTAGCAGATGCATGGATATAAAACTCTCCTCTGTACTTTGTGTACCAAGTTCTATTTTCAATGTCTTTTATTCCATGAGCAATCATTGATGCCCAAGGTTGCATGATTGATAATGCTTTTTCCATATTTTACAATATAATTTGTGGAATATTTCTTTTTGTGCCTCTATCACGATACACCCAACCCGATGTTATGTAGCCGTTTCTAGCGTTTCCTTTCAAATCGTATCGATCCTTAGAAAAAGATACTTTTACAAAACATCGTAATCCGTTGAATTGCTCAATCGTGTTTGTCTCATGGATATTGAACTGGTCAAGACGCAAAATAGTATTATTTGGATAAACCACCCTTTCACAATACTGTTTTCGCTCTTCAAAGTAATTAATCGATAGTTCATCGTCCATCGGAACGTTTGGGAATTCGCCTGAATAAAAAACAGTTGGCCGCTCATTACTCCAGATGTAATTGATATCATCTGTCATAAAACCATCTGAATGAATACCTGGGCGATTCAAATTCATTTCTTGAGTAACGTAAAGATGTTTTACAGTGAGATACAAATAGTGTTCTTTGAACTCTTGCGTACCGCGTAAACTGATAAAATCGTGATTGATTATCGTAAGTAATTCAATGATGAAATCATTGTCGATTTGATCAGGCAAACTAAATCCAAAGCAGTTTTTATCCTTTACAGGCAAATACTGATAGAACATCATTTCATCAATTCCATTCTGAATGGTTCCGACTTCCTTTGGCAAAGTTCCGTACTTCATGGCCTAGAAGAATATCAGGTTTAAAATAGTAACTAGAAAAACCATAATTACCATGAGTGTAATCTCGAGTACGGGGAATTTATTTTGTTTTTTCATTTTAAACAATAGATTATCTGTCCGAGTTGCTTCGGATAGTGTTAAACAATAAGTTTTTGTGATTACTCTAAAAAGATTGCTTCGAACTCTTCAAAGCTTTCAAGATGCTTATTCAAAAAATCATTTGCATAAATGCAGCGACAAGCGTTTTGAACCGCAACGATTGGTTGATTGCTTTTTACTCGATCATCAAATTCCTTGAGTAAAATTTTAGCTTTCAAAGATTGATTTGTTCTGATTTCTTCTTTTTCAGAAGGAATGTATTTTCTAAGCTCTCGCTTGTAAGTTGCTTTTTTCTCTTCATTCGATATCTTGATCAATCCTTTTTCCTCAAGTTCAGCAAAAAGCAAATGTGTTTTATCAGAAGTTCCGGTTGTTTTCAATTCATCGAAAACCATTTTCAAAAAATCTCTTCGGATTGCTTTCTTGTCGACTTCTGGAGGTTTTGGCGCTAATAGCAACTGTAATTCGTATTTCGATTTTTGATATTCATGACTCAATTTCTTTTTTTGCTCTATAAACGCTTGAATTACTCTCGAAGTAGTGGTTATACTCAATTCGGGAAATAATTCAAATGCAGTGCCTTTTTGTGTCAAAATCTCCCCATCTAAAGCCAATTTGAAAGCTAAATAAATCTCACCAGGTGTTATTTTGAAATTTGTTGTTGATACATACAACAACCAATCTTTGATCATTTCATCATTCTTTTCGCGGACTTGAAGCAGTCGACAAAGATCATTTGCCAATTTTGTTTTAGTATTAACCGTTGAGTTTTTAATACACTCCTGGGATATTTCCATTTTCAAAATCGGATTCAAGCTCTCGAACAAGCTTGTCGGTATCTGCATAGGCAGGTTTGTAACCCTTACCTGAACTTGAGTTGTTAACTGGTTTTCCATATTGATTCTGCTGATTTTTTAATTTATTTACCCAATCTTCATTTTTCCATTCGTAGATAAAATTTTGAAACCTATGCACTTTTTCTCCCGTGAGTTGCTTATAGGCCATGTATGCTTTTGTCTGCTTGATGAAATTTTGCAATTGCCCTGTATCGTGTAATCTGCACAAATCGCCAAAAGCTCGCATTTCCAATACTTCGTTCGTTTGCGAAAAGTAAACGCATAGTTGCTTGAAAAAATCAGATGACCTCAGGCTTTCGATTTCTTTTTCTTTTTTCGCGGAACTTTTTTCTTTTTCTTCGATTTCTTGATTTTTTAAATCTTGGCTAGGATTTTCCTCGCGCACGCCTTTTGATTCTTTTTCTAAAAGAATATTTCCTTTACTTTCCTTTACTTTACTTTCCTTTGTTGGTTTTTCGTTCAACGGTCGTTCAACGGTCGTTCCAATACCTTGATTTTCAACACTCTTTAAAGCTCGTTTTTCAGCTGATTTTTTACCTGCTGCTCTTCTTTGTTCTCTTAAATTATCTAATGGTTGCATTCGTCTAATTAAGCTTTCGGAGTAGAAGTGCTTACCTTCATCGGTAAAGACAAATAGCCCAAAGTCCTCAATTACTGACTTAATTACTGATGCACTCACACGAAGGTCAAAGGCTATAACGTTATAATCTTTGACGCTCATGTATTTTGTGCTTTCTAACAACCTCTCTAGAATCATAAAGTAAACACCGTATCCTTCAGCCCCATGTCTCATCCGTACGGCGAGAATCTTCTCATCATTACGGGCGTTACTATCATGGCTAAAGTAAAATGCTTCTTTACTCATAAGAAATACTCTTTAAATCGCGTTCCTGTCACATATCTTGAAAGAACAGGAATCCCATAAATATCTTTTAAATCCTTAACTCGCCTTCTTAAATCTCCAATATTGTATTTTAATAAAGCGTCGTGCGTGGTCAGTTTTTCACCTCTTAATAAGGCATCGTGAACGATTTTACATTGTTTGGTAAATTCCTTCTCGTTTTCTTCGTAGTGAGCTTGGCTCTCTGGATTGTTTTCGGGGTATCTCTTGTTTTCTAACATTTCTTACTACTTTATTCATGGTCCAACTTTTAATTACTTTCTTTATTAAAATAACACAAGTAGTAATACATCTGTTTTTCTTCATCCCATCCTTTTTCTACAAATTCATCCGCACTTTCAGGATTAATAAAATCGAGTTTAATTGTGATATTTGTATCGAGTTTAATAACGTTTTTAATTTTCTTTCGAACGTCTGATACAGCGTTGTTTGAAATTGGGAAAGAAGTAGTATCTTCAATACTGTATTTTTCGCCCTTATCTACTTTGTAGTTTTTAAATTCAGAGATTAAATCTGGATTATCTATAACTTCATTTAAGAAATTAGTTTCTTCGAATTCGTCATTTTTAGCAAAATAATTTACTGAACGATTCAAAAACATTACTTCTTCTTTTTTATCTTCAGCCGGAAGGACCACTTCTTTCGCGAAGTCTTGACAGAATTTCAAATACTTCTTGGTTTTAAAATTCTCGTCGTCAAAAATATCTAGTCCAAGGAAGTGTTCCATCCAATAACGCGCATCGTATTTGTTACTGTCGATTGTCAAGATTTTGTAGCCTTCTTCTTTTTTGTAGTTGAATATTAAAACTCCTTTGTCTAGTTTGCCAAGGTTTACTCCTTGTTCTAAGCGCATTTTCAAGTTTGATTCCTCTTTGTCGAATTGAATGAAATCAGCCTTAATTTCACTTTTAAAAATTCCGATCGCGTCAACGACATTGTTGTCAATTGATACATTGGTTAGGTAAGCAACGTAAAGCTCTCCACTTTTTATGTGAGGGTGTCCAGACTGATCATAAAGATGACGAGCGATTTCTTTTGATTTATCATGAGCCGAATTAGGATTTTGGAAAATACTAGTTGCAATATTGTGCATGGTGTGAAATTCCAAATCTACCTCATGTTCAAATCGGAAATAATCTTCGTCTTTCTCTCGGAACGGTTTAAAGAAATACTCTTTAAGCAAAGGCGCTATTTCGTCTGTTAACGTATAAGGGTTTTCGGTCATAAAAACACCTTCACTTCTTGCTTTGTTGTTTACTTGGTGGATTGAAAGGCTTTCAATCTGTGTGTTGAATAAATTAATCATGTGTATTAATTTTTTTTGATTGTTTTACCGACAATATTGTCATAGAAGCGATTAGTTGTGTATTGTCCTTTGAATACACACTCAATCAATACCTCTTGATTCTCTTTAAAGCTGTCTAGCAAGCTCATGTCGTTACCTTGAAACTGAACTTTTGCTAGTTGATTATTTTCCATCTTAAGAATTACATTCTTTTTTCTCATTAGCTTTTTTGAATGAGTTTTATATGTTTCCTCAGGAACTATTTCTTTTATTTTACCGACAAGTTTTATCATGGTTATAAGTAGTGTTTTTGGTTGTTAATTTGTCTTTCCATTTCTCGTATGTTCACGAGATCGGATGGTTCCGGCAAGTAAATGCCGCATTGGTGGCTTGAGAAGTTTCTGAATCGCTCAATGGCCGTCGTCATTTCTTTAGTGTCTAAAACAGTAGAGCTTTTTAATTCATCTCGGACTTCTCCGGTTTTTCGATTTACAAATTCATATACGAATAATTCCGGATTCACAAGTTTTTTAAATATCTCAACTTTTACATATTCTAAAGTTTCTCCCATTTCGAGAGCATACCAGGATAGTATAAGATGGAGATAATTATTTTGACTAATACTTCTCAGTTTTCGCTTCTCCTTCAGTTCAATAATGACTCCTTTATTTAGAAGATGTTTAAACTTCTCAATCGCTCTATTCTTATCAAGTGAATTGGATGTATCGTATTGCATTTCTAAAAAGGTGTTTTGTTGAATTCTATTTCAAGGCCATCATTAGCTACAAAAGTTGTTTTGCCTGTAACTGCATGTACTTTCTCCTTGAATTCTAATTCATTTGAATTTGAATCAGACAAGTGAATGAGTACTATATTGTTCACTTGTGAAAGATCATTGATTCGCAAAAGGTCAATACATTTCTGAATTGAAAGGTGACTTTTTAAAATTCGATTTTTAAGGAAAGCCTTATCTAATTTCAATTTCTCTTCAATGATATCTTCACAGAAGTTTGCTTCGACAATTAGGTTATTTAAACCTTTGAAGCGATATGGAGAATAGAAGGTGTCCGTTAAAAAAAGTGTAACTCCACAATCATTATGATTTATAAGAAACCCTAACGGTTCATTCACATCGTGTTTTACATCAAATGGAATTATCGAAAACCCACCGATTTTAAACATCTTCTTTGATCGAACAATACTTGCATTATGGTGATTTTGATGATTTGTAGCTCTTAACGTACCTTCAGAGGCATAAACCTTAATTAAGGATTTTAAAATGTCGTCAATGGCTTTATTATGATCTCCGTGTTCATGTGTTAGAATACAACCAACTACCTTAGAGAAATCAAAATTTAAAGCTTCTTTGATCTTTTTAAATACTACGCCACATTCTATAAGGAGTGCTTCTTGCTCATTATAGAGCAAGTAAGCATTCCCTCTTGAACCAGTTCCAATTACTTTTAGTTTCATACCTTAAACCAATGTAAAGAGCAACTATTTCTATTTGCTTGTGTGAAGTATTCTTTTATTGAATAAACATATTGGAATTCAATGTTCTCAATTCCCATTGTGCTTTTCATTTCTACTAACTCAGAAAATACTAAGTTGATTTGTGAATTATGTTTTGGTTCTATAATCCAATAGCACAATCTTTCTTCATGTCCAAAAACAAAAGGCGAATCTTCAAATTTGTATTCAATTCCTAATTTTCCTAAACGACTTTGTTTTAAAAATATATTTACTCTATCCTCATAAATGGGATTAAATCTTATTGCTATCATCTTTGTCAGTTTTTAAATTAGAATCCTGGACCACTTGATTCGACTTCCTGTTGAACCTCTTGTTCACTAGGTGTATTGCAAGCGTCTGCTTCGACCTCTTCAAATGAAATCTCTTCAGAATTGGCATGTAGTGCGATTTCTTGTTCAACTTCAGCCTTTACAATACTCGGTTTTATATCTTCTTCTTCGTCATTGTAAAGAGTAGAATCGTCGGATCCACGAATCAGGAGCTTTGTTGCTCTATTGATTACTGTTTTGTTTGCCATTTGATCAGGGAAGTTTGTGTGAGCTTTAGAGGTACCTCCAGCTGAACCTTGAGCCCAAGCATCTCTTATCTGATTAATTGACATAATTTCCGTGTCTATGGTACCATCTTCAAACGTCATAACTGCATAAGCGCCTTTTACATTTTTGCTGCCTAATGAATCTAAAGTTTGTTTGTGTTTCAAAACTTTCTTCCTACCAGTTGCTGCATCTACTTCAAACTCAAATTCATCTCCCTCAAATACAGATACAGCTTTAATATCTTTTAATCCCCCATACCTTTTGGCAAGCGCAATGTTTCCAGTATATTCAGGAGAACATTCAAGTTTATTCCCATACATAATGAAATCACATTGTTTCTTCATTGGAGATAACCCCCATACAACCATTTTCAATAATGCATTTGCAATACTTTCTTTGGTACAATGTTCTAAAGCATATTGACCTTGTTTATTCTTTGTTTCTGAAAGAATTAAATAAGCGCTTTTCAATGCATTCTCAGGAGAGTAGTCTTTTGGGATTCTAAGCTCTCCAGTTTCTCTAAACGCTTCAACTTTTTGAAGTACTTGAGTAGATATATCTTTTTTTACAACTTCGAGTTGTTGATTATTTTGATTTGTTGACATGATTTTTCTTTTAAATGATTGAATAAAAGGAATTGAGCTGGGGACCTGATAAAATTATCATTGCTCAATTCCTTTAGAAAAAAACTAATTGTTTATGAAATTCTTAAAGTCTTGTCTTGTGGACTTACAATTAAACTAATCACTTGAGACTGGGTGTCAATTAATGCTGTAACAGACTCTCGATTATCAATGAATATTGGCGCATTAACCATGTAAAACTCACATAATGCATTGATAATATCAATTCCTGCATTCACTTTAGAAGCGGTGTTTGCTGAATGGAATGGAACCCCATCAATTAAAGCATTACAACATTCTACTTCACCACCATTTATTTGATTTTCAAACATTTTGAACTTAACAAACTCGAATTTGGTATTAATCGCATCCTCTAATACTGTAATAGAAATTTTGATGTACTTATCGATATCGAATTCTAATTTTTCCAATTCCAACAAAGAAGTGGCCAATTTGTTTTCTTCTTGATTCAACTCTTTGATTCTGTTATCAGCAATTTCAATTTGCTTTTTACCTGCTAAGATGTTGTTTAAGTTCTTGATTTCGCTTTGTAATTGTCCTACTTCTTGTTCAAGTTCCTGATTCGTTGGTATGACAATGGATTGTAATTCATTTTCCTTTTTAGATACAGAATCTTTTAATTCATTGTAAGTTTCGTTTGAAACTAAAAGTTCTGTGAATACTTGTTCAAATGTTTTTGGTTGTGCATTTGACTGAATTTCAATCTCCTGGTTAATCTCTTTTTGAATCAAATCAATATCGTTCTTAACCTTGTCTACGTATTCCCTTTCATTAGCACCCTGATTAAGTAAATCAGATAATGTAAACGAGATCTGTTCTTGTTCCTTTTTTAAAGATGCTCCTTGCTGTTGAATATAACTTAAGTTACTCTGTTTAGAAGCGTTGAAGTTCGTTGTCATCTCTAATTTCTTAGCTTCGACATCTCCACTTTCAAGTTCTCTTTTACATGCTGGACAATGAAAATCGTTTTCATCAAATGTTAGAGTTTTAGCATTCAAATCATGCCACTCTTTACGCTTATTATCCATCTGTGTAGTAAGACTATCAATTCTTAAATTACTACTATCAATATCCTGCTCTATGCGTTTTAAACGGATATTAGAAGAATTTAACTCAAATTGCTGATTAGATAATTTTTGCTTTAACGCGTCTAGTTTAGAAGTATCAACTTTAGTAGCATTTTGCGCTTGAGTTTTAAGTTCAAACTCAAGTTCATTTACTTTACCTTGCAACTCATATATTTCTGTTTGAATAGAAGTTTTCTTATCAAGCAATGCTTTATTATTGGTTGATGAATCGTTGATTCTTGACTGAATAGTTTCAAGTTGCGATTCTCTGACTGCTAAATCTGTTTGCGCTTGGTGAAATTGATAAACTTCAGGTTTTGATCTTTCTACCTCATCAATTCTAGTAGGAATTTGTTTCAACTCTTCTTTTATCTTCTTAACCTTTGCATTGGTTTCTGATTTAAGTTCAGAAATTGTTTTCTTTTCGATTAACTGCAGAACATGAGATAATCCGTTACCGATATAGTCTACTTTTATCTCGCCAGCAATATCGATAAGAACTTTACGACGATCTTGCCATTTAAGATTGTTGAATGCGAAAGGATTTGAAATCAACTTAAACACTGTTTCATCAAGTAGATCATTGATTTTCGAAGTATATTCTTTCGCGTTCATTGGAACATCATTCCAAAAATAAACAGTTTCATTCCCAGTAAACTCCGCTTCTAAAGAACCTTTCTTCTTAACCCATTTTTCACGGTGAATTCTTTTGAGAATAATTACATCATTGTTACAAAGTAAAGTTCCTTCAACTTCATTTTCGATTTTCTGAATTACATTACCATTATTGTCTAATGGTTTAATGTCAAACTCTTTACGATCGACGCTATCTTTTCCGAACAATAGCCAAGTGAAAGCGTCGAAGATAGAAGTCTTTCCACTTCCATTTGCACCATGAATGTTTGTTGTGGAATTAAAATCAATTGTTTGATTTTTGATTCCTTTGAAATTAGTAATAACTAACTTCTGAATAATGATTTTTTTCATTGTAGGATGTTTAATTTAAAACTGTTGTTTTTAATAATTTATAGATACCTAAAAGAGTAGCTGTCTGTTTCAACTCTTTTTCCCTTTGTGGTTCATTCTCAATCGCATTATCTATTCTTTCTGCGATGAATAATTTCGCTTTGTCGCTAACTATCATTGTTTTCGACAAACTTTTAATTAACTTTGTACTCATAACATTAACTTTGTTATTTACAATAAAGAAGTCAGGGAGGTAGGATGTCCTGGCTTCTTTTTATTTGGTTAAACTTGCTCTTAATTCTAATTTCTGTTTCTCTGTCAAAACATCTGTTTTACCCTTTCGGGTCCGCATTGAAGCTCCTAACTTCTCCAATGCGGATTGAATCGTTCTCTTACGGTTAATAATTGAACTTAAACTTTGATTCAAAACAGACTCTTGAATTTCTATTTCTCGGAGTTCCGATTTATAGAATTGTTTTAATTCCGTTTTGTTCATATCTCTTGAGTAATTTTAGATTATTCTTAATATTTGATTTACACTTTTCAATCACATCCGCAACCAATTTTTCATTGTCAGGAGTGACGTTTCTATCCTTTCTTAACAATGCGTTTATTAAGTCAATAGATAAGTTGTGCTTATTACAGATAGTTCTTCTTTCGTCAGCTGTAGAACTATTTTTTATCAGTGAAATAATTTCTTCTGGTAGTCTTTCTCCGATATTTACCATATTAGTTTTTGTATTATAGACTGTTTTTGTCAATCGAAATATTGTGGTTTTAGTGCTGCTGTTACATTGAAGTAAGTTCCTATTTCAAAACCAGCAGCTTTTTAATTAAATTTGAGTGCTAACAAAAAATTTAATTAATTATGAAAAGATTTAGAGTCTTAGAGATTTCATTTAGGGAATATTCTCAATTAGAAAGTGAGATGAATGAAAAGATAGGTTTGAGTGATAAAATCATAAACTTTGATATTGTAAAAGGTGTAGATATGATTCATCCCAACTTAGCAAGAATTATTCTTGAATCTCTTCCTGACTAGTACCTAAAATGTACTCACTATACTCATCTGCTTTTTTAATCAATTCAGCAGGTGAGTGTATTTTACCACCATTTTTAAGCTCATGTTTGTAAGCTTTAATAGTTAGCTTTAAGACAATGTGACGATAATTCATTTCTCTTCTAGTTTTTTCTGCTACATCTCTTTCTATTATTCTTTTTTCTTCCTGTGTCATATTATTCACTTATTTTGAAAAGCTAGACAGGGTGTTATAGGATGATCTAGCTTTGTTGATTAAACCTATTTGTGCTGCTGTCGGTATTAATCCGATTAATTAGTTATTCTAACAGCAGCTATGTTTTGTAACCTTTACGGTTGTCTTATTTTTTGCTTTTAATCCATCTAGCAGGTTGTATAATAACCCATAGGATATTTACTTTATCACATTTCAAGCCTTCTCATGTGCAGTTTAGTAACAACTGTAACTTTATATATTTCAACAGGTATATTCCCCTTATGGAAAGCATATTGTTTGTGCCACCTATGCCCAGTAGCTCTATAAATAGATGAATGTCAAAGAACTTTATACAACGAAACAAGATTTTGTATATCTTTGCTGTCATATTGTGATTACAAATATATAACAGTTATATAACTAAACAAACTTTTTGTATAAAAAATTATATAAAAAACATATTTCGATGTTTTATGGAACATAATGATTTGAGAATAAAAGCGTTAGACTTAATAAAAAAACATAACGTTACTGCCTATGAGATAGAGAGTAACACGCATCTATCAGCAGTAGGGGTACAAAAAATAATCAATGGGGAAACAAAAAAACCTCAAAAACCGACTTTAGAAACTATAATTAGTTATATAACTAATAAATATGAGTATGGAACTGTGGTAGAAACTACTAAACTGAATTCATTAACAAGTAAAGAAAACCTGATCCATGTTCCATATTATGATATTGACTTTGCTGGAGGATGGGATTCTGAAGAAATATTTTCTAATCATATGCCTGCTTTTTATATTTCAAGCCCAGATTTCATGAAAGCTCAATTTGCATGTAACTTATTTGGTAACTCTATTTCAAATAGAATACCAAGTGGTGCGATAATAGGATTGCGCGAAATATTTGATTGGCAAACATATTTTCCAACCAATGAGTTATATGCTGTATTGACAAAGAATGATCTCCGCACAGTAAAGATTGTAAAGAGAAGTCAAAAAGATGGGTATCTAACATTAATACCTGATCCTAAAGATCAATATAATCAAATTGGATTTGAGCCAGAGGAAATTCCTATTGAGTTCATATCAAAATTTTATCAAGTTGTAGCATGGGCGCAATTTGAACGTGTAGCAATGTAAAAATACTATTACTAACTAAAAATAAACACTATTACTGACTATGGAAATAATATTAATTATTCTTATGCTAGGAGCATATTTTCTACCTTCTATTTTAGGATATAGCAAAGGAAATTTCGTAGCTATTTTTGCTTTAAACCTTCTTTTAGGGTGGACACTTATAGGTTGGGTTATTGCTCTCGTATGGTCTTTATCTGAGGATAGACAAAACACTGTTATTGTTCAATCTAACGAAACAAAAAGCGTTGCTGCTGAAATAGCACAACTGAAAGAACTACTTGATAAAGGAATTCTTTCAGAAACAGAATTTGAAACACAAAAAACAAAACTACTTAACAGATAGAAAATTTTTAACTATGAAGAAAATTGCCTTACTATTTATTATCCTGATTGGAATGTCAGTAACTGCACAAGAGAAAAAAAATATTTCTGAAACTAAAATGGAAGTCTTTTTATCTAAAACAGGAGTTATAAGAAAGTTTATTGATTTTAATCTTGAATCCATTAGATCTATTTATGATAATTCTAAAACTAGAGTAAGAAAAATTATTATTGACAATGAGTCTAAGTATTTTTTTCAAATAGAAAAAACTGGAAAATATGGAGATAAAACAGCTTCTATTGAATATACTGATTTATTAGAAATAATGAAAGCTATTATTGTATTAAAGGAATCTACAGAATCGGATATAGCATTAGCTCCAGACTACTTAGAAAATAAATTTGTTACAGTTGACGGTTTTCAAGTTGGTTACTATGTGACCAAATCTAAATTAAAGTGGTATTTAAAATTAGAAAAATACGGAAATGATGATACAATATTTATAGATGATATTGAAATTTTAGAACAAATATTAAAACAAGCAAAAACTAAAATAGAAGAATTAAAAGCATAATAACATGAAAAATATATTTTTAATTATAGTAATATTAAGTAGTTTCATAGCGAACGCTCAAAAATGCAAATATCAGCGTAATGAAGTCGATAATTTTACAAAAAAAACAATAATTGAAACTAAAAGAGAAATATTCACTACATCAGGCATGGGCCTAGGATTTGGAACAGCTTACAGTTTGTTTAAATCAGATGATAATAAATTTATACGTTTTTATTTTTCTACAACAGATAAGCCATTCGCGATAAAAGAAGGTGATAATATCATGATTAAATTTAGTGATGATGATGTTATGTCTTTAAAGTTTAGTAAATCTGATATATCGAATTCTTCATATATTTCACAAATAAAAACATCGACATATTCTTTGGATGCGTTAATTTCAATTACAGAAAGTGATATTAGAATATTTGAATCAAAAATAATAACCGATATTAGGGTTTATACAACTGACGGCTATATTGATGGAGAAGTTAATGCCAAAAGAGCTAAAAAATTCCAATCAATACTTAAGTGTATTGAATAAAAAAATAGTATAAACCTAGTAAACACGACACTTACAAACGTTTTGAAACTGACAACCTATAAATTACCTCAAAACTGTTAAAATAAAGAAATAAACAAAAATTAAAATATTTAAGTTGCTGTAAAACAAGTAATTGCTTTTTAAGAAAATAAGGATGCTTGCCCTTCTAAGCAGTAGGTCTCAGGTTCGAATCCTGATTGGATCACAAAAAAAGCCTCAGCACAAATGCTGAGGCTTTTTTTATACCGTATAATTACACTTTCTTCGGAGGAAGATTGAAGGCAACTGCTTCATGTTCAAAATGTCCTTTGTGTGCTCCATCACAAAACGGTTTGTTTTTTGAAAGTCCACAACGACAGATTGAAAGTACAGTTCTCCCTTCTAATCCGTAAACATTTCCATCTTTATCTACGATCTCAAAATCACCTTCTATCTTGACTGATCCGTTATTGTTAATTGTAAGTTTTGTTTTTGACATCTTTATTGTTGTTATTTAGTTTCTAACAAAACTAGACTATTAAATCAAATCCTATACCCCTGTATTTCTATTTAGAAACATTCCTTTTTAGCACAATAATAGTTTATTCTGGTATTGTGTACACATACAGCAACAATACACCAATCAACTACATGCCAATACAAAAAAAACCGCTACATTTTGGAAAGTGTGCATCTACCTTACATAAAAAATAAAATACACTCCGCTATAAAACTGTTCCAAAAACTTGATTATGCTAAAAACAAATTCGATCTTGCCTCTTCATTAGAAAAAAGCTCCTAACTTTATGCAACACCTAGAATCTATACTCCAGACTTACGAAGATACAGCGCTGGGTATTTCAGCTATAAAGAAACTTGTATCCCTTGATATCAATGCCGCCTTACCAGAAGAAGAAGCCAAGACCTACGAGCCTTTTTATACAGGAACGACGGCCTTAATGCTTGCTTGCAATTTTGGTTATGATGCCCTAGCAACCGCGCTTATTGCAGCAGGTGCCGATGTGAATCAGGTGAATAGTCGAGGTTTTACAGCGTTGAGAGGAGCGTTGCGCAGTGGTTCCCTAGCGCTCATTAAGGCGTTACTCCAAGCAGAAGCAGACCTTAATTACGCTGATTCTCTAGGAGAGACTCCCTTACATTATGCCTGTGCACAACCTGATCCAGCTATTTTGAGTGTGATTATTCAAGCAGGAGCCCATCTCAATGCACAAGCAAAAGACAAACAAACCGCTTTATTCTTACCTGCCTATACTGGTCGAATCGAACTCATTCGGTTGTTACTTGAAGCGGGGATTAATCCCGATATCAAAGATAAACATGGATTTACAGCTTTAGCATGGGCTGCACAACAAGGACAAACAGAAAGTATAAAAGTTTTACTCGAAGGACAAGCAACCGTTAACGTAAAAAGCAAGAAGGGAATTACCCCTTTGATGTCAGCCTCCATCAAAGGAGATATCGAAAGCGTTAAAGTCCTCCTTGCCGCTGGAGCGGATGTTACAACAGAAGAAAAAGGGGGCTATACAGCTTTAACCTTTGCGGTAAAAAACAAATGGGATGCCATCATTCAACTCCTAACCGAAGAAGGAAAATAAAATCTATTATTCCTCCTTGATCCAATAGCAAACCAAATACAACACATGACATACAAACAAGGCGATTCCTGTTAAAATCAGTAGGTCTAATGGAATAAGATTGGTCATGGCTGAGAGGATAAACGTCAACATCAACTGAAGGGATCCGAGTAAAGCAGAAGCAGATCCGCTATTTTCGTGAAACGGTTCTAGCGCTAATTTGGTTGTTGCAGGGAACAACACCCCTAACGTTAGAATAATAAAAAACAACGGAATCAACAACCATTCGATAGGTTGCTGTGTCATACAGAATATCAAGAACACCACACTACAAACAAGCCCTACAAGCGTGGTGTAAAAGATAATTTGACGAATCGACCACCAGCGAGTAAAGCTATTGGAAATCCACGCTCCTGCCATTAATCCCACCGCGTTAAACGCAAAGATATAGCTAAATACAGCAGACGATAACTGACCATATTCCATAATTAAATAAGGGGCGTTCGCCAAATAGATCATCAAAATACTGTACGTTATACTGCCAATGAGGGTATATTTTAAAAAGGTTTTTACCTTGAATACCGCTTTAAAATCTTGTAAAAGATTGCGTTTAATCACTGTGCTTGCCGTTTTTATTTTGGTTTCTGGTAAAAAGAAAACAACGAGCAATAAAGAGATCACCCCCAACACGAATAAAGTGACAAAGGTTGATTGCCATTCAAAATGAGACACTAGGAAATTTCCCGCTACCGGACCGATGATAGGTGCTACCCCCGCAATTATTGCCAAGAGCGAAAATACGCGCATGGTATCCTCTTGTTCAAAATACTCGTTGACAATAGCACGAGCAATTACCACACCTGCGCAACCTGCAAAAGCCTGAAAGAAGCGAGCAATCCAAAATTGCTCAATGCTAGTTGCATAAATACAAGCTACTGTAGCTATAATAAACAGCAATAGAGAAACAATGGTTGGCCATTTACGACCATACTTGTCCGAAATGATTCCCCAGAATAATTGACCAACGGCAAATCCGGCTAAAAAAGTAGAAATGGAAAACTGAACGGCTTTTAAATCTGTTTCATAGTACTGAGATATTTTTAAAAACCCCGGTAAATACAGATCAATACTAAAAGGTTCTAAAGCCGATAAAAGCGCTAAAATAAATACAACGATAAATTGCTGTTTCTTTAATTTACTCATACTGTTTTTCTAAAAGCGCAAAAGTACTTCCATAAGCGCAGTACAAGCTTATCCAAATAGGACTTATCCTTGGACTTTTTTCACCTGTTCGCGGAATTCTTTAGGTGTTTGCTGCGTCAATTTCTTAAAAAACCGATTGAAATAAGACACCTCAGAAAAGTTTAAAGTATCCGCTATTGTTTGGATATTATCACTGCTATAACCAACTAAGCGCTTCGCTTCTAGCAGCAATCGCTCTTGAAGTTGTTGTTTCAGTGTTTTGCCAATAGCGTGAAATAAAATTTCATTCATTCGCTTTACAGAAAGAGACACTTGATCAGCATAGAATTCATTTTTTCGCTGTGTGATATAGTGTTCTTCAATTAGTTGCAATAGTTTATGCAAGCGTTCATCCAAGACCTTATGTTGCCCTTGAATGAGGGGTAAATCTTGTAAATGAACGACGTACAGCTGTAGGTATTGCTCTAAAACCACAGCGCGTTTAAACGAATTGAATTCAATCTCAATCAGTAAATGCAAATACTCCAAGCGTTGAACTTCCTTGGCTGGAACTTCAAATTTCAACTGATTATTCCCAGTAAAGAATTGCTGCTTCGCTTCTTTAAACAACACACTATTAAAATAATGCTTGTCAATCACTAAACAGTATCCTTTGCTAAAGCGCGGATCAAAGTGATGCACCTGTCCGGGGTAAATAATCCAAATTTCTTGTGGTTTAATAGGATAGGAAATAAAGTCAATCTCGTGTTCTTGCGGGGTATCCACCGATACAAACCAATAAATTTGATAAAAATCATATTGATAATGTCCTTCGAATTCAAACAGATCGATACTCTCCTCGATTCTGTAGTATTCAATAGGGATATTTTTATCCATTTGCTGCACTTGAACAACCTTTGTCTTTGCTTTCATGTATGCTTTAGCTTATCAACTTTATCCTAATGCAATAGTACTTCTTTTTCACTTTGCCGGACGAAGAAAGAGCAAAGGTAGCGTTTTAAAAAAACAAAAAGACTCGTTAAAACGAGTCTTCTTTATCCTTTACAATTGAGTCATTGTTACTAAATGGGCGTGTGGCACTTTAAAATGTTGCCTACCATCACTAAAAATGTAGTGATTCACCTGTTGTTTATCCGAATAATCGAGTGCAATGAGTTTTTTATCTCTTTGAACGGATTTCATTGTTCCGTTCTGCTCTTCTTTATACGAAACCATAAACCTTTTTCCTACTAATTCGCAAATGCTAGTGGTATCTAGCTCCAAAATCTCATTTGAGGTCATCTTTTTAAATTTTAAATGATACAACTTGTAAGTTACTAAAAATTAACTAGATAAACAAACCTAACCGTAACTAAGCCCTGTTCAACCCTACCACATTAGCCAATCGAACTAAACGTTACCTCATAAAAAAAGTCTTTGGTTTCCCAAAGACTTTTTATTATTTTGCTTCAATTAATTCATCTAATATCACTCTAAACTTAGAGCTATTCCAATCCGCGGCTCTTGTCTTTTTCACCACGATATTTCCTTTCTTATCAATTACATAAGAAGCGGGTAAAGAGGTAGAATACAAGGCTGCAGGTGGTCCATCTTGTTGAAAATAAGAAGGTAACGTATACCCGTGCTTTTCTTTAAAAGCTTTCACTTTTTCAGCATTATCTGTGGTGACAAACAAAAAGACAACGTTGTTTTTGTAATCATCATATAGCGCTTGAAAACTAGGTTTTTCAGCAATACAAGGAGGACACCAAGTAGCCCAAAAATTTAAGATAACTACTTTTCCTTTGGTTGTCGCCATATCGAATACCCGACCTTCCTCATCTAACAAAGTCCAACCTTCTAAACTTACCTGTTCAAAGTCTTCTTGTTTCTCTAAACTGGGACTCATCGCTAGTAGCTTATTCATCCATACTTTAAATGTCGTCCCTAGTGGAGTGAATAGCAATACAAAAAGAATAAGGATAAAAACAAGATTGCTAATCCATCCTTTTCTCTTTTTTTCTCCTTTATTAAACATACCTAATTTTATTTAGCATAAATATATAAACTTTATATACATATTGCCAAATAAAAAATATTAATTTTATTTTTAATAATTTTTAACCTTTTTTATCTAATACATTCACAATTTTATTCCTTAAACATATCATCAAAGGTAATTTCTTTCCTTCCTGGCAATACAATATTTAAAATAATACCAATAATGGAAGCTAATGCCATCCCCTCAATTGACATTAAATCACCAATATGGATTGCTGCTCCCCCAATTCCAATAATTAAAATGACAGAAGAGATGATTAGATTTCTTTTTATTTTAAAATCTACTTTATTTTCTACTAACATACGCAAACCACTAGAAGCAATAATCCCAAACAACAGGATCGAAACACCCCCCATCACGGGAGAAGGTATTGTAGCCAATAAGGCTGTAATTTTACCACAGAATCCAAAGAGAATGGCAAAACAAGCAGCACCTATAAATACGTAAATACTAAAAGCACGGGTAATCGCTAAAACACCGATATTTTCGCCATAAGTAGTATTCGGTGGACCTCCGATCATAGCAGCCAGCATCGTTGCTACACCGTCTCCAAGCATGGAACGATCTAAACCGGGGTCGTTAATTAGATCTTTATTGATTACTTTACTCAACACCAATTGATGTCCGATATGTTCTGCGATTGGTACAATAGCTACGGGAAGCATGACAAAGACAACGTAGAGTGTTACACTAGGGGTATAATCGACAAAGGGAATTGTAAAATTAGGTACCTGAAACCAGGAGGCTTCTAATACAGGCGTGAAGTTCACCACCCCCATGGTAGCAGAAAAAACATAACCACCGATAATTCCCACTAAAACAGGAATTACGCTCAAAAAACCACGGGTAAAAATAGCCGCTACAATAGTAATCATCAACGTAACTAAACCAATTGTCACATACGTAATATCATATTCACCCATAGGATTATTGGTAACCATCCCTACAGCAGTGCTTGCCAATCCCAATCCAATCACCATAATTACGGGTCCTACTACAATTGGAGGTAACAATTTCATCAACCAATTGGTTCCAGCCTTTGCAATTAAAAGTGCGACGAGAGAATACACCACCCCGACCAAAAAGCTACCGACCAAAAAACTGCCGACCGGCACCTCATTTGAGGTCACTTGTTCCATGGCTTTAATGGCAATAATGGGATTGATAAATGCAAAGGAAGACCCCAAGTACGAAGGTACTTTCCCCCTTGTAATAGCAATAAAAACTAAGGTACCAATTCCACTAGATATCAAAGCAATGGCAGGATCCATTCCCGTCAAAGTTGGCACTAAAACTGTTGCGCCAAACATGGCAAATAAATGCTGAATACTCAACAATAACCATTGTCCCAGTTGGGGTTTCTCGTCAATTGCCAAGATGACCTTTTGATCCTGATTGTCATTCATCGTGTTTTCCTTTTTAAATTGATACGAAAATAGATTATTTTCAAACAAAACGGAAACAATTGATTGGGATACTCCTTATTTAGTAGATCTAGTACGCGTGCTGCTATAGGTTACCAAAAGAGCGATAGAAGCTAAAAGGAGTAAAGTCAAAAAGAATCCACCCCAATGATCCTTATTAATAAAAAAACCAGTAGAACTGCCAATTAAGGTAGATCCCATATAGTAAAAAAACCAATACAACGCTGTTGCAGAACTCTTGGCCTTTCCTCCTAATTGAGTTACTACGCGACTCGCTATGGTATGTCCACTGAAAAAGGAAATCGTAAAAAGAGTGAGTCCTAATAAGATGATGAATAAATTAGAGCTATACATCAACCCTACACCTGCTAACAATAAGACAAGCGCTAACAGAAGTATATTTTTAGCAGCGTATCGATCAGATAATCGCCCTGCGACTAAATTACCTACAATTCCAAAAGCATACATCAAGAAAATCAAGGCAATAATATAATGCGGTAAATTGTACGGAGGAGCTTCTAATTTAAATCCGAGATAGTTGTAAATACTGACAAAGGTTCCCATCAAACAAATCGCAACCACATACATGGCTAGTATTTTCTTGTTTCTAAAAATGCGTTGCATTTGTCTTAGTTTTTTGTCAAATTTGACTTTATGAGGTTGAAAAAAATTGGATTCAGGAAAGAGAAAATAAAAGAGAACGGCAATTCCCAGGGCCAATAAACCGATCGTTAAAACGGCTACTTGCCAATTAAACCAACCACTAACCAAGGCAGCTATAATACGACCAAACATTCCGCCAAACGTATTTCCTGCCAAGTAAAAACTAATGGCCGTTCCGATAGATTTAGCATCAATTTCCTCTGCCAAATACGCCAAGGTTACTGCAGACACCCCAGAAATACAAATACCCTTGATTAGATTAATATTAATCAAAAGCGAAAAATCAGTAACAAACACAGAAGTCAACGTCAACAGCGTTGAAGTAATTAGCGAAAAAAGCATAATGTCTTTTCTAGGATAACGATCTGCAATAAAAGCAAATAACAGCAATCCTATTGCCATTCCAAAAGTCGAAGCCGAAACCAAATAGCTACTTTCCGCAGGAGTAACGGCAAAATATTGGGTAATCTCAGACAACAACGGTTGATAATTATACAATTGTGCAAAAACAGAAACTCCTATTAAAAAAATCCCCCATTTAATTCGCTTATATCGCACGCTGCCTTTGACTGCCTTTTCAGTCTCTCTAAAGTCAATATACGTCGTTGTTGCCATTTTTATCTTGCTATTTGAAGTAAAGTTAAGCTTAAGTTCTAAATTTGTAAAACGATATTTTTCTATAACATCAATCGATAAAACCGATTAACCCATGGAACTAAGACAACTCAAATACTTTTTAAAAGCCAAAGAACTGCTCAATTTTACGGAAGCAGCAAAAGAGCTTTAAATTACACAGAGCACACTCTCTCAACAGATTAAACAATTGGAAGATGAATTGGGTATTCCCCTATTTGATCGCATTGGTAAACGCATCTCTATTACTGAAGCAGGCGAACTCTTTGCGACATATGCAGAAAAGAGTATTCAAGCGTCAAATGACGGCAAGCTAATCCTTGAGGATTTGAAGCAAATCAACACAGGAACCTTGAGTATTGGATTGACATGGGGGTTAAAATCAATCGTCATCAATGCATTTAAAGGCTTTATTGAACAATTCCCTAAAATCAAGCTCCAAGTTACCTTTGGCACAACGACAGAATTAATTGATGCCTTACTCAAACAAGAAATTGATTTTGCGCTTACTTTTTACGAAGGAAAACACAGGGATGAGCTCGTTCATGAACCGATCATGAGTTCGGATATGTCGGTGATTGTTTCTGCCAATAGTCCCTTAGCAAACCTAAAGAGCATCAATTTAAAAGAAGTGGAGCAACTAACTTTAGCACTTCCCGTACAAGGGTTCAGTACTCGAGATTTTTTAGATCGTCAATTTGAAAAATATAAAATACACCCCAATATTACGGTAGAGGTTAATTATACCGCTACGATTGTGGATTTAGTTCGAACAGGTGCTTTTCAAACCATTCTTACTTTAGCGACAGTCCACGGAGAAAAAGAGTTATGTGCCATTCCGATTCGAGATAAAAACATGAAACGAGAGGCGGTTACCCTGCGCTTAAAAGACAGCTATCAGAAAAAAGCTGCGTTGTATTTTATTGATTTACTGAAAGCAGAAAATAAGGAGGACTATAATCAGTTGTGAGTGATGAGTGATCTGTTATGAGTGATCTGTTATGAGTGATCTGTTATGAGTTCATAAAAAAAGGTTCGGTTTTAAAAACCGAACCTTTTTTGTTTTTGTAAGAGGGTGAGATGTTCATCTTCTTTCTTCTCTCCTCTTTCCAATAATCTATTATTTACCAGCTGCAATTAGATTCAAGGCAGATCCTGCTTTAAACCATTTCACTTGACTCGCATTGTAGGTATGATTAGTTGCAATTACATCTTTAGATCCATCTGCATGAACGAATTCAAGGTGTAATTGTTTCCCAGGAGCAAATTCAGTTAAGTCTAAGAAGTTGATGGTATCATCTTCTTGTACTTTGTCATAATCTGCTTCATTGGCAAATGTAAGGGCTAACATTCCTTGTTTTTTCAAGTTTGTTTCGTGAATACGGGCAAATGATTTCACCAATACTGCAGCCACCCCTAAATGACGAGGTTCCATAGCCGCGTGTTCGCGAGAAGATCCTTCACCGTAGTTTTGATCTCCCACAACAATAGAAGGAATTCCTGCTGCTTTATACGCACGTTGTACTGCAGGTACGGCATCATAAGCGCCAGTTAACTGGTTTTTCACTTTATTGGTTTGGTGATTGAATGCGTTTTCAGCACCAATCAACATATTGTCTGAAATATTGTCTAAGTGACCACGGAAACGCAACCATGGACCAGCCATAGAGATATGGTCTGTGGTACATTTTCCAAAAGCTTTAATTAGCAATTTAGCCCCTGTGATATTTTGTCCATTCCATGGAGCAAAAGGCTCTAACAATTGAAGGCGACTAGAGGTTGGAGAAACTACTACTTCTACACTTGAACCATCTTCAGCTGGTGCTTGATATCCTGCGTCTTCAACATCAAATCCTCTTTTTGGCAATTCATCTCCAGTTGGAGGGAGTAATTTTACTTCTTGCCCCTCATCATTGATTAACGTATCTGTGATCGGGTTAAACCCTAAATCTCCAGCAATCGCCAACGCAGCTACCATTTCTGGCGATGTTACGAAAGCATGTGTATTCGGGTTTCCATCCGCACGTTTGGAGAAGTTACGGTTAAACGAGTGAACAATTGTATTTTTCTCACCTTTATCTGCTCCTGCACGATCCCATTGTCCGATACAAGGTCCACAAGCATTGGTAAATACTTTAGTCCCCATTTTTTCAAAGGTCTCGATGATACCGTCTCTTTCGATCGTATAGCGAATCTGTTCAGATCCGGGGTTAATTCCAAACTCTGCTTTTGGTGTAATTCCTTGTTTAACGGCTTGTTCCACAATAGACGCCGCTCTTGACATGTCTTCATACGAAGAGTTGGTACACGATCCGATTAATCCCCATTCTACTTTTAGTGGCCATCCATTTTTCTCGGCATCTTCTCTCATTTTTGATACAGGTGTTCCTCTATCTGGTGTGAAAGGTCCGTTGATATGTGGTTCTAATTCCGATAAATTAATTTCGATTAATTGGTCAAAATATTGCTCTGGGTTTTCATATACTGCAGCATCTGCTGTTAGGTGCTCTGCTACTTTATCAGCTGCATCTACTACATCTTGACGTCCAGTAGCGGCTAAATAACGACGCATTGAATCGTCATATCCGAAAGTCGAAGTTGTCGCTCCAATTTCAGCTCCCATATTACAAATGGTTCCTTTTCCAGTACAAGACATCGACAAAGCTCCTTCTCCGAAGTATTCAACAATAGCCCCAGTTCCTCCCTTTACCGTAAGAATATCCGCTACTTTTAAAATCACATCTTTCGGGGCCGTCCATCCGTTTAATTTTCCGGTTAACTTCACTCCGATTAATTTTGGAAACTTCAATTCCCAAGCCATACCCGACATGACGTCTACAGCATCTGCTCCACCAACTCCAATAGCCAACATCCCTAATCCACCCGCATTTACGGTATGAGAATCCGTTCCAATCATCAAACCACCTGGAAAAGCGTAATTTTCTAAAACAATTTGGTGGATAATTCCAGCTCCTGGTTTCCAAAATCCGATTCCATATTTATTTGATACAGAAGACAAGAAATTAAACACTTCTGAAGATTGAGTTTCTGCAACTTTTAAATCGGTTGCAGCTCCAACTTTTGCTTGGATCAAGTGGTCACAATGCACTGTAGTAGGCACAGCTACCTTTTCTTTTCCAGCATGCATAAATTGCAATAACGCCATCTGTGCTGTTGCATCTTGACAAGCTACGCGATCCGGAGCGAAATCTACATAATCATTTCCGCGTTCAAAGGTTTGCGTAGGCATTCCCTCCCATAAGTGTGTGTATAAAATTTTCTCTGTAAGTGTCAAAGGACGCCCAACTAATTCACGTGCTTTTGCCACGCGATCTGGCATCTTCTCATACACTTTTTTAATCATTTCAATATCAAAAGCCATAATAACAATTCTTTTATTTATACGAATTAAAATTTCTAAACAATTTACAGATTTTTACCGCTAATAAGTTCTATACAAATGTTAAAACACTGTATTTAAAATGGTTCTATTTTGCGAATTGTTGTTTGTGAGGTTTGTGAGGTTTGTGAGGTTTGTGAGGTTTGTGAGGTTTGTGAGGTTTGTGAGGTTTGTGAGGTTTGTGAGGTTTGTGAGGTTTGTGAGGTTTGTGAGGTTTGTGAGGTTTGTGAGGTTTGTGAGGTTTGTGAGGTTTGTGAGG